>JBBJOB010000043.1:0-11784 GCA_037721455.1 Solirubrobacteraceae bacterium
CTGGGACCGCCGCTCACCCGCTTTCAGGAGTCGCTTTCGCGGCGTCGAGGCGGGCCTCGTCGTAGAGAGGCTTGGGCGCTGCCGTTTGCTGGGTTCCGGGCCAAGTCGGCAAGAGCGTGTCCCGCAGGACGCGCCCGAGCGGCTACCGCGCCACCAGCCGCGCGAGATCGTCGACGAACCCCGGGTAGGAGACCGCAGCCGCCTCCATGCCGACGACCTCGACGCCCTCCCGCGACGCGAGACCTGCGATGGCCCCGACCATGGCCAGGCGGTGGTCGCCGCGTGCATCGAGAGTGCCGCCGCGCAGGCCGTCGGTGCCCGTGACCGCGAAGCCGTCGTCGGTGGCCTCGATCGTCGCGCCCAGGCCGCGCAGGCCCTCCACGACGCCCGCGATGCGGTCGGACTCCTTGACGCGCAGCTCGGCGGCCCCGCGCACGACGGTCTCCCCCTCGGCGAAACAGCCCAGCAGCGCGACAAGGGGCAGTTCGTCGATGGCCAGCGGCACCTCGTCGGCCTCGACCACCGTGCCCGCGAGCGGCGCTGTGCGCACGTCGAGCTCGCTGACGGGCTCCCACGTGGGGATGTCGTCGCCCACCGGCTCCTCGAGGTCGCCGAGCACGACGGCCCCCATGCGCGCCGCGATGCGCAGGAAGCCTGTGCGTGTCCAGTTGACGCCCACGTCGCGCACCACGATCTTCGAGCGGGGCACGATCGCCGCGGCGGCGACCATGAAGGCCGCCGAGGAGGCGTCGCCGGGCACGCGGACCGACTCCAGCTCGAGCTCGTCGCAGTTGGTGACCGTCACGTGGCGCCCGTCGCGGTGCACGGGCACCGCAGCCGCACACAGGAGGCGCTCGGTGTGGTCGCGGCTGGGCGCGGGCTCGGTCACGGTGGTGGCCCCGTCGGCGGCAAGGCCGGCCAGCAGAACGCACGACTTGACCTGGGCGCTGGCCACAGGCAGGTCGTAGGCGATGGAGCGCAGGCGCACCCCGTGGACGGTGAAGGGCGGATAGCGCCCGCCGGTGGCCTCTATGCGCGCGCCCATGCGCTCCAGCGGCTCGACCACCCGGTCGACCGGGCGACGGCGGATGGACGCATCGCCGTCCAGGGTGTATCTCCGCCCCACCTGGGAGGCCAGCCAGCCGGGCAGCAGGCGCATCAGCGTGCCTGCGTTGCCCACGTCGATGGGCCCCTCTGCCTCGCGCGCCTCACGCAGGCCGCTGCCGCGCACCACCACATCGCCCTCGTGGACCTCCACCAGCGCCCCCAGCGCACGCAGGGCGTCGAGGGTGCTCGTCGTGTCGGCCGCGTGCAGGTAGTTGGCCACGCGCACGGGCTCATCGTGCATCGCGGCCAGCAGCGCGGCGCGGTGGGAGACCGACTTGTCCGGCGGCGCGGTGATCTCGCCGCGCAGCCGCCCTGAGGGCTCGAAACGGGCGTTCACGTGGTGACCGGGTGACCGCCGTCGGCGATCAGCTTCGCCGCCCGATCCGCCATGGCCGCGGCGACCCAGAGGGTCACCACGCCGTTGCGACCGTCGGGCGAGGGGCTGAGCGACATGTCCGAGATGTTGACGCCTCCGCGCCCCAGGGTGAGGGCCAGTTCGGCGATGACCCCCGGGCGGTTGGGCACGGCGACGCGCAGCAGCGCTGTCGGTCCGCCGAAGCCGCCCGCCTCCAACAGGGCGCGGCGCTGGGCGGCGGCCTCCTCCTGCCAGGCCTCCAGCGCCGGACGGTCGCCCTCGGTGAGGTACTTGCGGGCCTCGGCCAGCGCCGCCACGGCCTCGTCGATGGCCTCGACCAGGGCGTCGGCGTTGGCCAGGTAGATGTCGGGCCACAGGGCCGGATTGGCCCCGGCCACGCGGGTGGTGTCGCGGAAGGAGGGCCCGGTCGCGGGCAGGTTGTGGTTCTCGCCGGCGGCGCGGGCGGCCTGGCCCACCAACACGTTGGCCAGCACGTGGGGCAGGTGGGAGACGGTGGCCACAAGACGGTCGTGGGTGGCGGCATGGATGGCCACCGGATGTGCGCCCAGGCCGCTGACCAGCCGGTGGGCGCGCTCCAGCAGGGTCCCCTGCGTCCGGGCGGTAGGCGTGAGATACCAGGTGGCGTCGGCGAAGAGGTCCTCACGGGCGGCCCCGATGCCCGCCGCCTCGGCCCCCGCGAGCGGGTGGCCGCCGACGTAGCGGGGATCGTCGTGGCCGGCCACCAGCGCGCGTTTGGTGGAGCCCACGTCGGTGACCAGGCAATCGGGGCCGGCGGCGGCCAGCGTGGCGCCCACCGCCCCGTCCAGGACGCCAAGCGGGGCGGCGACCACCGCGACCTGCGCGCCGTCGAGGGCCTGGTCGAGCGCGGCGCATACGGAGGGAGCGCCGAGGCGTCGCGCCGCGGCCGCGCACGCATCCCCGTCGGGATCGTAGGCGCGCACCTGCGCGCCGAGTCGCGCCCGCGCCGCCAGCGCCACCGAGCCGCCGATGAGCCCGGCCCCGACGACCGCCACCTTCACGCGACCGCGCGCCGGTCCCGCACCGCCTCGGCGAGTCGGTCGAGCACGCCGATGGTCGCGTCCCAGTCCATGCACGCGTCGGTGATCGACTGCCCGTAGGTCAGCGGGCGGCCGTCCTCGAGGTCCTGGCAGCCGGCGACGAGGAAGGACTCGAGCATCACGCCCACGATGGCCCGGTTGCCGGCCGCGACCTGGGCGCCGATCTCCGCGGCCACGGCCGGCTGGCGCTCGTGGTTCTTGCCGCTGTTGCCGTGCGACGCGTCGACGACCAGACGCTCGGGCAGGCCCGCGCTGCGCAGCCTCTCCAGCGCCGAGGCGACGCCGTCGGCGTCGTGATTCGGAGTGCCGCCGCCGCGGAGGATCACGTGGCCGTCCGGGTTGCCGCTCGTGTGCAGGATCGCCGGGACCCCGTCGGCGTCGACGCCCGCGAAGGCGTGCTGGGCCGCCGCGGCGCGCACGGCGTCGACGGCCACCTGCACGTTGCCGTCGGTGCGGTTCTTGAAGCCCACTGGCATCGACAGGCCCGACCCGAGCTGGCGGTGGGTCTGGCTCTCGGTCGTACGCGCGCCGATCGCGCCCCACGCGACGGTGTCGGAGATGTACTGGGGCGTGATCGGGTCCAGCCATTCGACTCCGACCGGGAGGCCGAGGGCGAGGACCTCGAGCAGCAACTCACGGGCGGTCGACAGGCCGGTGTCGACGTCGAAGGTGCCGTCGAGGTGCGGGTCGTTGATCAGGCCCTTCCACCCCGTCGTGGTCCGGGGCTTCTCGAAGTACACGCGCATAGCCACGAACAGGTCGGTGGCGAGCTCGTGGGCCTTGGCGCTGAGCCGGCGCGCGTACTCGAGGGCCGCCTCGGCGTCGTGGACGCTGCACGGGCCCACGACGACGAGCAGCCGGTCGTCGTAACCCTCGAGGATCGCGGTGGTCTGCTCGCGATGACGGATGACCTGCTCGGCCTGCTCGTCCGCGAGCGGGAGGCGCTCGAGGATCCGCGCCGGGGTGGTCAGCGGCACGACGCGCGCGATGCGGCGATCACGGACGCCATCGTGTCGACGCACGTCGGTCACGGACATGGCTTCTTCTCGGTGGTCACGCTACGAGATCCTTTCGAAAACGCCTGCAAGGACAGTACGGAGAACTGCGGTCCTGCGACGCTCGGCATGAAAGAGTGGTGCAGCGGGTGAGGAGCCGAGCGCCTAGCTAAATCGCCAGGCGGCGAACAGCGGGAGATACCAGCGGCTGCTCGCGAGACGGCTCATCCTGAGGTAGCTTAGAGAACCGCGCGCAGGGCGTCCAGGAAGCGAGCGTTCTCGGCCTCGGTGCCGTAGGTCACGCGCAGCGCGCCCTCGCGGCCCAACGCGGTCCCGGCGCGCACCAGCACCCCGCGGTCGCGCAGGCCGACGACCACCTCGGGCTCGCGCTCCGCGGCGCGCTCGGGGTCGCGGTCCACGTCGAACCAGGCGAAGTTGGCCTGGGACTGCGCCGGCTCGAGACCCAGCGCCAGCAGCCCCTCCTCCACCTCGACGCGCGCCATCACGGTGCGCTCGACGCGCTGCGCCACGGTGTCCTGGTGGCGCAGCGCCTCGACGGCCGCCGCTTGCGCGGCCACGTTGCAGAAGAAGGGCTGGCGCACACGGTCGAGCGCCTGGACCATCTCCTCGCTGCCGCACAGCCCGTAGCCCACGCGCAGGCCGGCCAGGCCGTAGACCTTGGAGAAGGTGCGCAGGAGCACGAGGTTCGGGTGGCCGTCCAGCAGGTCGATGGTCGTGTCGGGGTCGTCGAGGACGTTGAACTCGCAGTAGGCCTCGTCGAGGAGCACCACGACGTGCCGGGGCAGGTCGGCCAAGAAGGCGGCCACCTGGGCGGCAGGCAGGGCGGTCGACGTGGGGTTGTTGGGGTTGCAGACGATGACCAGGCGCGTGGCCACGGTGACCTCGCGGGCCATGGCGTCCAGGTCGTGGCGGTGCTCGGCGTCCAGCGCCACGGTGATCGCCGTGGCCCCCGAGGCCGCCGCGAGATGCGGGTAGACGCTGAACGACGGCCACGCGTGGACCAGCTCGGCGCCGGGCTCCAGCAGCGCCTCCCCCGCCGCGAGCAGCACGTCGCACGACCCGTTACCGATGGCGATCCGGTTGGAGGGCACCCCGGTGCGGTCGCTCAGCGCGGCGCGCAGGCGCGCGTTGGAGGGGTCGGGATAGCGGTGGGCGGTCATCGTCGCCCGCTGGACCGCCTCCAAGACCTGGGGCATCGGGCCGAAGGGCGTCTCGTTGGAGGCCAGCAGGGCGATGTCGTCGGGCAGCGCGTAGCCGCCGGCGACGGGGTAGCGGGGCAGGCGGGCGATGCGCTGGGAGAACTCCATGAGCGGTTTTCGTCTGCGGTCGTCGCAAGCGAGGACCTCCGACGACGTTACTGGGCCCCCTCCAGGTCCAGGCGAAGGCGACGGGCCTCGCCCAGGTAGACGTGCTGGGGGCGGTGCTCCTCGGGCGCGTGGTAGTGCATGAGCACGCGCACTACACGGGGCATGGCGCCGGGGACCTCGATCTCCCGCGCACAGAGCAGCGGCACGGCGCTGAAGCCGTTCTCCCGCGCGGCCACGGCGGGGAACTCGGCCGTCAGGTCCCCGGTGACGGTGAACAGCGCGCTGACCACGTCAGCCGGCCGCAGCGCGTTGCGCTCCTGGATCTCGCGCAGCAGCGCGGCGGTGGCGTCCAGGATCGCCTGCCGGTCGTCGGCGGCGACGTCGGTGGCTCCACGCAGGGCGAACAGACGCATCCTCCTCATGCTCGCAGGCGCTCGACCTCGGCCGGCGTGAGCCGGCGCCAGCGACCGGGCTCCAGACCGCCCAGGTCAAGCGGGCCGAAGCGGGTGCGCTCGAGGGCCTGCACGGGGTGGCCGACCTCGGCGCACATGCGCTTGACCTGACGCTTGCGTCCCTCGCGGAGGGTGACCTCGAGCAGTCCGGGACGCACCTCCCGCACCCCCGCGGGCGCGGTGCGCCCGTCCTCCAGCTCGACCCCCTCGCGCAGCGCACGCAGGGCGCGCGGGCTCAGCCGCCCCCCGGCCACCCGCGCACGGTAGGTGCGCGGCAGCTCGTAGCGCGGGTGGAGCAGGCGCTCGGCGAGCTCCCCGTCGTTGGTCAGCAGTAGCAGCCCGGTGGTGTCGACGTCCAGCCGCCCGACCGGGTACAGCCGCGCCCCGGGAAGATCGACCAGGTCCACGACGGTGCGCCGTCCGTGCGTGTCGCGGGCGGTCGACACCACGCCCGCCGGCTTGTTGAGCGCCACCACCACACGCTCCTCGGGGCCCTCCAGCATGCGGCCGTCCACCGAGACATCGCTGGTTGCGTCGACATCGCGCGCCGGGTCGGTGACCACCTCGCCGCCGACGGTCACCCGGCCGGCGCGCACGATGTCCTCGGCGGCCCGCCGCGAGGCCACCCCGGCGTGGGCGAGGAACTTGGCCAGGCGCACGAGCGGGCAGGCTACGCGTGCCAGACTCGGGGCATGGACCTCGAGCTCCTCGAGACCACGCTGGCCGGCGCCGGCGAGCCCGCCTACCGCGCCCGGCAGGTGTGGGAGTGGACCGCGCGCGGGGCGGCCGGCTGTGAGGCGATGACCAACCTGCCGCTGGCGCTGCGCGAGCGCCTGGCCGCCGAGGTGCCCTTCTCCACGCTGACCGTCCAGCGCGAGGCGCGCTCGCGCGACGGCACGGTCAAGACGCTGTTCCACACCCCCGACGGCCGTGCCGTCGAAGCAGTGCTCATGCGCTACCGCGACGGGCGGCGCAGCGTGTGCCTGTCCTCGCAGTCGGGCTGTCCGCTGACCTGCACCTTCTGCGCGACGGGCACGATGCGCTTCGGGCGCAACCTGACGACGTCGGAGATCCTCGACCAGGCGCTGCACTTCCGCCGCGTCGAGGACATCGACAACGTCGTGTTCATGGGCATGGGCGAGCCGATGATGAACCTCGACGCGGTGCTCGGCGCATGCCGGCGCCTTCCCGACATGGGGGTCACCCACCGCCGCACGGCGATCTCCACCGTGGGGTGGATCCCGGGCATCGAGCGTCTCACCGGGGCCGGCATGCCGCTGCGCCTGGCCCTCTCCCTGCACGCCGCCGACGACGCGCTGCGCTCACAGCTCATGCCGGTCAACGAGCGCTATCCGCTGGCCGACGTGCTGGCCGCGTGCCGCGCGTACTTCGAGGCCACGCGGCGCACCGTCTTCGTCGAGTACGTGATGCTCGCCGGCGTCAACGACCGTCACGAGCAGGCGCGGGCGCTGGTCGACGTGCTCGACCCGCGCGCCTTCAAGGTCAACCTCATCCCCTACAACCCCACCGGGACCTTCGACGGCTCCGGCAGGGGGGCTATCGACGCCTTCAGGGCGGTGCTGGAGGAGCACGGCCTGCGCGCCACCGTGCGTCTCACCCGCGGAGCGGACATCGACGCCGCCTGCGGCCAGCTTGCGGCCGCACCCGGGCCGCCTCCGGCGGCACGGGTACAGGCAGGCGGCGCAGGGGACCGGCCTGATCAGCCCCCGAATCGCGACCGCAGCGCGAGCACGTTGGCCACGTAGCGCTGGGTGTCGTCGTACATGCCGATGCGCCGCACCGAGGCCATGCCCTGGTAGTAGCCGGCGGCGGCCAGCGACGGGTCGCCGCCGGCCATGTCCAGCATGCGCTTGAGGTAGAGCACGCCCGCGTGGACGTTGTCCAGCGGGGCATTGGGATCCAGCGTGCGCCGGGCCAGGTTGCCCTGCACCCAGGTCCACGTGCCGGGCATCACCTGCATGACCCCGCGCGCGTTGGCCGAGGAGACCGCGGCGTTGTTGAACCCGCTCTCCTGGTAGGCGATCGCCGTGGCCAGGCCGGGCGGCACGCCGTGCTGGTTGGCGATCTGAGCGATCTGGGCGGCGTTGACCGAGCCGCCGGTCGGCGCGGGCGAAGCCCCCTCGACGACCTCGGTGGCCGGCTCGGGCTCGGCCTGCGGGTCGGCCGGCCCGCCCTGGGCGCCCGTGGGCAGTTTGATCGCGGTCCCTGACACCAACGGGGCCGCGGCGTCGAGGCCGTTCATGGCGACAAGGGCATCGATCGTCGACCCGTACTGGGCGGCGAGGCCGCTCAGCGTGTCGCCGGGCTGAACGGTGTAGGCGCCCATGGCGCCGGGGGCCCGCGCCTCAGGGGCGCCGTCGGTCTGCGTGGCGAGCGTGGGCGCTGCGGTCCCCTCCGCCACGGGCGCGGCGTCGTCGGGCAGCGTGATCGTGCTTCCGGCGACCACCTGGGCGTCGGGCAACAGGCCGTTGGCCGTGGCGACATCGGAGGGAGAACGGCCATTGGCCTGGGCGATGCCCCAGAGGGTGTCGCCCGGTTGAACGGTGATCGTGTCTTGTGCCTGGGCGGCGGCCGGGGTGACGGCCAGCGCGCCGAGGGCGAGCAGCATCGAGCGTCGGCGCATCGGACCTCCTGCGTCGTCATGGGGGTTGGCCTGCTCGGTTCGTCGCCCCCGGTGGCGCACCCCCCGGATGCGCTGGGTTACGACACCCTGCAACGGGTTGTGCGCGCGGGTGGCGCGTCGGCGCTCAGACCACGGCCCCCACGGTGGCGGCCTCCAAGACGCCGGCCAAGCGCTCGGTCAGCGCCGGCCAGCCGTAGCGCGCCCGCGCGATCTCGCGCGCGGCGGTCCCCCGGCGGGCGCGGGCGGCGGGGTCTCGCAGGACCTCGACCAGCGCCGCGGCGAGGCCATCGCGGTCGTCGGGCTCCACGAGCCAGCCCGTGACGCCGTCCTGCACGATCTCCGCGGGGCCGAAGCGGTTCACGGCCACCGCCGGCAGGGCGCAGGCCATGCCCTCCACGAGTACGGCGCCGAACTGCTCGCGCACCGAGGCCAGCACCTGGGCGTCGGCGGCGCAGAGGAACTCGGCCAGGGCGTCGTGGTCGTGCCAGCCGGCCAGGAACACGTCGGGGGCACCGGTGCGTTCGACCGCCTCCAGCGGGTGCTCGGCCTCCCACTCCCCCGGGTGGCCGCCCAGGAGCACCAGCGCGCCGGGCGCCTCGCGGCGCGCCAGCGCGAAGGCCTCGACGAGCAGCGACAGGCGCTTGACGGCAGTGAACCGCCCGACGGCCAGGAGCACCGGCCCGCGCAGCAGCGCGTCGAGTTGCCCGGGGCGGTAGCGCACACTGCCCGTTCCCTGGCCCGGCGCCCACCCGCGCGGCTCGTCGATCAGCCACCGGCGCCAGTGGGCGGCGCGGTCGACGTCCACCCGGCGCATCACGGCGGGATCGAACCCGTTGGGTACGTGCACGCAGCGCCGGGGGTCGATGCCCAGCAGACCGGCCGCGCGGGCCACCTGGCCGGGCGAGATGACCACGATCGCCGCGCAGCGCTGCGCCCAGGTACGCATGCGCTCCAGCCATGCCGCGGCGTGCGGCCAGCCGGGCGGCGGCCCGTCGGCGATGGCCTCGAGCATGAGCAGCTCGGTGCCGTGCAGGTGCCCGACGACCGGCGTGGCGGGCGCAACCCGGGCGGCGGCCTCGTGGATCGGCGTGAGGTGGTGGAGGTGTAGGACGTCGGCGTCCTGGACGCCCGCATCGAGCAGTTCGACGGCCCAGGCGGCCACCTGCCGCTCGAAGGCGGCGTCGTCCAGAGCGGCGCAGACGCGGTCGGGCGCGCCGGGCCGGTCCTCGTAGGAGGGATGCATGGGCGCGGCGCCGCCGGGCGGGTCCATCGGGTCGGGCGCGGCCAGCGCGGGCGCGAAGTCGACAGCGCGAACGTCGAGCCCCGCGTAGAAGCGGTGCGCGTCGCCGTGGCCGTCGAGGTCGCCACGCGACCCAGAGAGCACGGTGACCTCCCAGCCGTGGTCGGCCAGGCCGGCGGCCAGGGCGCGGGCGACGTGCGCCGACCCTCCCCGCGGGAAGAACTGCAGGGCACAGAGCACGCGGCCGGGCACGGCGAGGATTGTGGCGTGTGGCGTGACGGCAGTGTGAACGCGCCGCGCCGTGGGCGACCGCGCTCCCGTGTGGCCGCGACCGGCTCGACTCAGCGCTGCGTGAACGTGAGCGCCGTCACGACCCGGCGCCCGCCCGCGATCGGCGTCCCGTCACCCTCGCGCGGCATGTTGACCAGCGCGCCGCCGGCCACCAAAGAGGTGGAGCCGCCGCCGTCGAGGTTCAGCGCGTGGTCGGCGCCCAGCGCCACGAGCAGCCGCGACAGCTCGCCCATGGTCAGGCCGGCATCGCCGGCCGTGCGCCCGTCGCAGGCCACCGCGAGCAGGCGGTCCCCGGCCAGGGCGAGCGCGGCGCGCGGGTGGCGCCCGGCGGTGATGTCGGAGTCGAACTGGTGCGCGGCGGCCGAGAAGCCCTCGGGGTCCTCTCCGTCGCGGGCCACCGGCAGGCCGTCCTGCACGAGCAGCGGCCCGGCCTGCAGCAACTCACCGCGCGGCGCGAGGTCCAGCTCGTGGCGACGGGCGATCGTGACCCGGCCGTGGTGAGCCTGCACGCAGGCGCGCACCGCGCCCCACGGCGCGGCGAAGGGCACACTGGGCCGCGCGATGCCCCGTGTGCGCAGGTCGCCCAATGCGGCGCCGTCGGCGCGCACGAAGAAGCCGCCGACGATGGCGTCGCCCACTCCCTGGCGGGCGCACCACGCCTGGAGCGCCCGGGCGGGGCGCAGGCGCACGACCCGCACCGAGGTGTGCGCGAGCGCGTGCTGGGCGACGTGGACGGTCGTCGTCGCCCCGTCGGCGAGAGGCACCAGCAGGCGCTCAACGTGCGCCGGCGGGGCAGCGGGGCGAGCGCGCAGCGCAGCGACAGCGGCCACGCGACGCACCGTAGGCGTATGCCCGGACAGCGGGGTGAAGAGGTGGTGACCGTTGACCGCCTGGTCAGCCTTCGGGCGCGCCCGTGCCCGCTCGGGCCTCGCCGGCGCGCAGGAGGCGGTCGCGCAGGTCGGCCTCCTCCTCGGGCGAGGGGTCCCACGGGCGGACCTCGGGCAGCGCGTTGAGCGAGTCGAGCCCGAAGAGGCGCAGGAACAGCGGCGTCGTACGTAGGAGCACGGCGCCGAACCGGGAGCGTCCGGCCTCCTCGACCAGGCCGCGCTCCAGCAGTGTGGTCGAGGCGGAATCGGCGCTGACGCCGCGGATACGAGTGATCTCGGGGCGGGAGACCGGCTGGAGGTAGGCCACGATGGCCAGCGTCTCGGCCTGCGCCGGGGTCAGGGGATGCGTGCGAGGGCGGGCCAGCAGGCGCCGGGCGGCGGGCTCGGCGACCGGGTCGGTGGCCAGCGCGATCCCGCCGGCGACGCGCTTGAGCTGCAGGCCCCGCGCACCCGGGGCGTACTGCTCGTCCAGCTCGCGTAGAGCGGCCTCGACCTCATCGGTATCCACCTCGGCCGCCTCGGCCAGGTCGCCGACGGCGACCGGGTCGGGCGATAGGAACAGCAGCGCCTCGACGACCCTGGCCAGGTCCCCTGTGCCCGAAGGCCGAAGGCCCTGCGTGGTCACGAGACCGCCCTGACCGGCGAAGCAGGAAGCGACGTGATCGTGATGTCACCGAACGGCAGAGCCTGCGCCCATGTCGCCTCGCCCGACTTGTAGAGCTCCAGCAGCGCGAAGAGGGTCACCGCGACGGTCACCCGATCGGCGCCGCGCACCGCGTCGTCGAACGAGCACGCGCCGCGGCGCAACAGCCCACGCAGGTGCCCGAGGCGCTCGGCCACGGTCACCCTGGGGGCCGCGAGGTGGCGCAGATCGAGCTTGGCGGGCATGCGCAGCAGGCCGCCCAGGGCCCTGGCGAGTTGGTCGGCCCGATACACGCTCGTCGGCAGCTCGTCCTCGGTCGAGCGCCGCAGCGCGGCGGGCAGCGGCGCGGAGCGGTAGCGCACGCCCTCCTCTCCGGCCAGGCGCTCGTGGAGGTGCGTGGCGGCAGCGCGGTAGCGCTGGGCCTCGAGCATGCGAGCCAGCAGCTCCTCGGCGGCCTCCTGGGGCTCGAGGTCCAGCAGATCCTCGTCGTCGCACGGGAGCATGAGCCGCGACTTGAGCTCGAGCACCGCGGCGATGAGCACGAGGAACTCCGTGGCCGCCTCGAGATCCAGATCCCCGCGCGCTTCGAGGTGGTCGAGGTAGGCCAGCACCACGTCGGCCAGCTCGACCTCGAGCAGGTCGACCTCCTCGCGCAGCACGAGCGTGAGCAGAAGGTCGAAGGGCCCGGAGAAGACCTCCAGATCGAGCTCGAGCGCGGCGAGCGACACCGCTGTGCAGGCTACCGGGGCGGCCCGACGCCCAT
>JBBJOB010000044.1:0-11751 GCA_037721455.1 Solirubrobacteraceae bacterium
CTAGATGGAATCGACCATCTAGCCTCCCGGGGGTGAACCCCCCCCGGATCAAGCTCTGCGGCATCACCTCGCTCGAGGACGCGGAGCTGTGCACCGACGCGGGAGCCTGGGCGCTGGGCATGATCTTCTGGCCCGGTTCCAGGCGGCGCTGCACGGTGCCCGCCGCCGAGGAGATCGGCGCGCTGCTGCGCCGCCGGGTCGAGCTGGCCGGCGTGTTCGTCAACGCGCCGCTGGACACCGTCGCGCGCACGGCCGAGCGCGCCCGGCTCAGCCTCGTGCAGCTGCACGGCGACGAGGGCCCGGCCTTCTGCGACGAGGTGGCGCGGCGTACGGGCGCTCGGGTGGTCAAGGCCGCCCGGATCGCCAACCGCGGTGACCTCCAGGCGCTGCGTGTCTTCCACACCGACTTCCATCTCGTGGACGCCCACGTCGAGGGTCTGCGCGGAGGCACGGGGGAGACGCTCGACTGGTCGATGCTGACCGCCCGGCGCCGCGGCGGCACGCCGCTCATCCTCTCCGGCGGCCTGACGCAGGACAACGTTGCCGGCGCCATCGAGACGGTCCAGCCCTGGGCGGTCGACTCGGCCAGTGGCACCGAGGCCTGGCCGGGGCGCAAGGACCCCGAGCGGGTGGAGGCCTTCGTGGCCGCGGTGCGTTCCACGGCGCCGCCCGAGCCCGAGCCCGAGTCCGAGGCCGTCGAGGCCGAGGCCGCCTCGTGACCGTCGAGGCCGGCGTCGAGCACCGCTTCGGCCCCTACGGCGGCCAGTACGTCCCCGAGACGCTCATGCCCGCCCTGGCCGAGCTGGAGGCGGCCTGGGTGGCCGCCCGCGACGACCCGGCCTTCGGCGCCGAGCTCGAGCACCTGCTGCGCGACTACGCGGGGCGGCCCACGCCGCTGTACCTGGCCGAGCGCCTCAGCGGGGCCGCCGGCCGCGAGATCTGGCTCAAGCGCGAGGACCTGATGCACACGGGCTCCCACAAGCTCAACAACGCGCTCGGCCAGGCGCTCCTGGGCCGGCGCATGGGCAAGCAGCGCATGATCGCCGAGACGGGCGCGGGCCAGCACGGGGTGGCCTCGGCCACCGCCTGCGCGTTGCTGGACCTCGAGTGCGTCGTCTACATGGGGGCGGAGGACATCCGCCGCCAGCGCCCCAACGTCGAGCGCATGAAGCTGCTGGGTGCGGAGGTGATCTGCGTGGAGGCGGGCGCCCGCACGCTGAAGGAGGCGGTCAGCGAAGCCATCCGCGACTGGGTGGCCAACGCGTCCGGCACGCACTACATCATCGGCTCGGCCGTCGGCCCGGCGCCCTACCCGGCGCTGGTGCGCGACCTGCAGCGCATCATCGGCGACGAGGCGCGGGTCCAGGTGCTCGAGCGCGCCGGAAGGCTGCCCGACCGCGTCATCGCCTGCGTGGGCGGCGGCTCGAACTCCATCGGCACCTTCACCGCCTTCGTGGGCGATCCCGACGTGCGCCTGGTCGGCGTGGAGGCCGCCGGGGAGGGGCTGGAGGGCGGGCGCCACGGCGCGCCGCTGACCGCGGGCGGCCAGGCCGGCGTGCTGCACGGCTCACTGTCGGCCGTGATGCAGGACGCCGACGGCCAGATCACCGAGGCCCACTCGATCTCCGCCGGGCTGGACTACCCCGGCTCGGGCCCCGAGCACGCCTGGCTGCGCGACAGCGGCCGAGCCGTCTACCTGGCCGTCAGCGACACAGACGCGGTCGCGGCCTTCCGCGAGGTCGCGCGCCTGGAGGGCATCGTCCCCGCGCTCGAGACCGCCCACGCCCTGCACCACGCGCTGCAGCCCGACCCCTCGACGCTGGACCTGGTGTGCCTGTCGGGACGGGGGGACAAGGACCTGGCGGAAGTGCTCGGCCGGGATGGCTGAGCCGGGTGCGGTGAGCGAGGCCGCCGCCCGCCCGGGCGGGGGACCGGTAGACGCGGTCGAGGCGGCGCCGGCGGGTGGCGCCGGCGCCAGGCGCATCGCCGACGCGTTCGCCCGGCGCTCGGGCGCCGCGGCGCTCATGCCCTACCTGATGGCCGGCTTTCCCACCGGGAAGGGGGCGGCGGACATAGGACGGGCCTACGTGCACGAGGGCGCCGACCTCGTGGAGCTGGGACTGCCGTTCTCCGACCCGCTGGCCGACGGCCCGGTCATCCACGCCGCGGGCACACGCGCGCTGGCCAACGGCACGACGCTCCAGGACGCGCTCGCGCTGTGCGAGGACCTGGCCGCCGACCTCCCGGTCGTGGTCATGGGCTACGTCAACCTGGTGCTGGCACGCGGCGCGCAGGCCTTCGCCCGCGCACTGGCCGACGCTGGGGCCAGCGGCCTGATCGTCCCCGACCTCCCACTGGAGGAGAGCGACGAGGTGCTCGCCGCCTGTGACGAGGCGGGGCTGGCGCTGGTGCCCCTGGTCGCGCCCACCAGCCCGCCCGAGCGCCTGGAGGCCATCGGCCGGCGCGCCCGCGGCTTCGTCTACGCGGTGTCCGTCGTCGGCACCACCGGGGAGCGGGAGAGCCTCGACGACCACGTGGGGCCGCTGCTGGAGCGCGTCAAGGCCAGTAGTCCCGTCCCGGTCGCGCTGGGCTTCGGCATCTCCACCCCCGCCCACGCGACCGCTGCCGCGGCCGCGGGTGCCGACGGCGTCATCGTGGCCAGCCGCCTCATGCGCGAGGCCGCCGACGCGACCGATCCCGGCGCCGCCGTCGCGCCCCTCGTGCGCGGCTTCCGCCAAGCGCTCGGCTAAGCTCCGCGACCTCATGGGCCTCGTCCTCGCCATCACCGCCGGGCTCATCGCCTGGGTCATCCTGTGGTCGCTCGGAGCGAAGAGCATCGACGCCTTCATGGTGACCATCCTGTTCGCGTTGCTGGGGGTCACGGGGCACATGCTCGTCAGGTACCTGCCCGGCCGCCAGGAATAGTGAGGGGCCACTAGCCGTGGCCCTGCGCCCGGCCGCTCTCGTGGTGGCCTGCTGCCTCCTCTTCGCCGCCTGCGGCGGGGAAGACCCGCGCGCGGCCGGGGAGGACGACCAGGTCGAGGGCACCCGCACCCTCACCGTCTACACGAGCATGCCGCTCAATGGCCCGGACGCGGCCACCGGCCGCGACGCCGTCAACGCGGTCAAGCTCGCGCTCGAGGAGGCCCAGGGCCGCGCCGGCCTGTTCGGAGTGAACCTGGTCGCGCTGGATGCGTCCACCCCCGAGACCGAGACCGAGGGCTGGGACCCCGACCGGGTCCTGGACAACGCCCGCCGGGTCATCTCCGACTCCGGCGCCATCGCCTACATCGGGGAGCTGAGCTCCGGGGCCAGTGCCCTGTCGATTCCGGTGCTCAACGAGGGGGGTGTGCTCATGGTCAGCCCCTCGAGCACCTACGTCGGCCTCACGCGCGAGGGCGGCATCGGCCGCGGCGAGCCCGAGAGGTTCTATCCGTCAGGCCAGCGCACCTTCGCTCGCGTCGTTCCCGCTGACCACGTCCAGGCCGCCGCACAGGTCAGGCTGATGGCCGAGGAGGACGTCGAACGCCTCTACGTGCTCCACGACGCCGGGCTCTACGGCCGGGGGCTGGCCGAGCAGGTCGAGACGTTCGCGCAGCGCGCGGGCCTCGAGGTGCTGGCCATCGAGCGTGCGAGCGACGACCCCGCCGACGCCCAGGGCATCGCCGGTGACGTCGCGGAGGCTGAGCCCGACGGCGTGCTCTACGCGGGTGACGTGGGCTCCAACGCCCTGGGCGTTCTCGACGCCGTGAGCGAGGCGGCGCCCGACACGGCCCTCTTCGTACCCGACGCCCTGGCCACGACACCGTTCCTGGAAGGCGTCGACGTGCGTCTGGAGCGACGGTTGCGTGTGACGAGTCCGACGCTCGACCGCCGCCAACTGCCCTCCGCCGCCCAGGAGTTCCATGAGCGCTTCCGCGCAACCTTCGGCACGACCCCCGAGCCCTACGCGGTGTTCGCCTACGAGTCCATGAACGCGATCCTGGCCGCGGTCGAACGTGCCGGCCCCCGTGGCAACGACCGCTCGGCGGTGACCGAGCAGTTCCTGGGCCTCGAGCGCCGCGACACGGTGCTGGGCGACTACTCCATCGACGCCGGCGGCGACACCTCGCTGCGCCGCTACGGCGCCTACCGGGTCAGCGACGGGCGGCTGGTGTTCGACGAGCTCCTCGAGGTCCCGACCTAGTGGTTCCTCCGGTAGGTAACCGGCACGCTACTTGCCGGAGGGAGCACTACTACAGCGGGCGATCCCACGCCATGATCCGGAGGTGCAGCGCCACGTTGGGCGCGGCGGTCGCGGCGCTCGCCCTGGCCGGCTGTGGCGCCCAGGAGGACCCCGAGCCCACGACGCCCGTCACCGACGAGCCGATCACCGAGCTGACGATCTACTCCAGCCTCCCGTCGCTGGGTCCCGACCGCGAGGAGGCGGCCAGGGTGCGCCAGGGCATCGACCTGGCTCTCGACCAGGCCGGCGGAGTTGCGGGCGACATCGCCATCACCCACGAGCCGCTGGACAACGCCACGCGTGCAGAGGAGGGCTGGAGCGCCGCCCGGGTGTCGGCCAACGCGCGGGCCGCCGCCCAGGACGACGACGCGGGCGTCTACATCGGCGAGCTGCGCTCGGCGGCCTCGGTGCTGTCCATGCCCATCCTCAACGAGGCGGGTGTGGCCCAGATCTCGCCCGCGGCCAGCGCCGTCGGTCTCACCCGCGAGGGTCCGGGCGCGCAGGAGGGCGAGCCCGGGCGCTACTACCCGACCGGCGAGGGCCACTTCGCCCGGCTGATCCCCGACGACGGGGTACAGGGCGCCGTCCTCGCCGGCCTCATGGTCGAGGAGCGCTGCATGCGCGCTGCGATGGTCAACGATGGCGAGCTCGAGCCCGCCCAGCTCGTGCCGGTGGTGGCGCAGGCCCTGAGAGACCAGGGCGCCGAGGTGGTCCTCGACGACGTGCTGGGCGAGGACGGCCTGCCGCCCGACCGGGTGGCCGAGCGCGCCGGCGAGGCTGACGCCGACTGCCTGCTCTACGCCGGCGGAGCCACCCCGCAGGCCGGCGAGTTGCTGACCCAGGCCGGCGAACAGCTGGGGGAGAGCACCGCGCTGTTCGCGGCCAAGGGGCTCGCGGAGCCGTCCTTCCTCGCGCCGCGCTCGGGCCTGCTCTCTTTCGAGCTGGCCCAGCGCCTGACCCTCACCGTCCCCCCGGACGGCGAGCCCGCGTCCCCGGTGCGCGCCGCGCTGCTGGACGAGTTGGGCCCCGGCGCACAGGACGATCCGGCCAGTCGCTACGTCATCTACGGCTACGAGGCCATGCAGCTCGCCCTGGACGCCATAGCCCGCTCGGGCACCGGCCGCCGGGAGGACATCGTCGACGCCCTGCTGGACACTCAGGACCGCCGCTCCGTGCTGGGCACCTACTCGATCGAGGACGGCGGTGGCAGCAGCCTGGACCAGTACGCGGTCTTCGCGGTCGACGACATGGGCGCGCTTGTGCCCCGTCGAGTCGTCGGAGTCGGATAGGTTGCGCGCAAGAGGACCGGTGCCCTCCGGTCCCGGCAACGTTCAAAGGAGGACCATGGTGCACAGGAAGCTGGCAGCGCGCACGCTGGCCGCCGGCGCGCTCGCGCTCTCGCTCGGGATCGCCGCTTGCGGCGGCGACGACGACGAGGGCGGCGGGGACGCGGGCGGGGGCCAGGAGCGCCAGAACACGTCGTTCGAGCTGATGATCGGCGACCTGGTCCCCCTCACAGGCGACCTGTCGGTCTTCGGCGAGCCCGGCCAGGCCGCGGCAGACCTCGCGGTCGAGCAGATCAACCAGGCCGCCCAGCAGGCCGGCGTCCAGACGCAGGTCAGCGTCGAGCACGCCGACACCGAGACCACCGAGCAGGCCGCGGTGCAGGCCGCGCGCCAGCTGAGCGGCGGCGGGGCGACCTGCCTCGCCGGTGCGTGGGCCTCGGCCAACACCCTGGCCGTGGCCAACTCCCTGGCCATCCGTCAGCGCACCCCGCTCATCTCGCCTGCCTCGACCAGCGCGGAGATCACCGAGCTGGACGACAACGGCTTCGTGTGGCGCACCGCGCCGTCGGACAATCTGCAGGCCGCCGCCCTGGCCAACGTGATCGAGGAGGAGCTCGGTGGGGCGACCGGCACCATCTCGCTCGCTGCCCGCAACGACGCCTACGGACAGGGCTTCGTCGAGCAGTTCCAGCAGGCTTGGTCGGAGAAGGGGGGGCAGTTCACGGGCGATCCGGTGCTCTACGACCCCGAGCAGCCCAGCTACAACTCGGAGGCCGGGCAGATCGTGGCCGACGAGCCCGACGCCTACGTGATCATCGACTTCCCGGAGACCTACACCCGGATGGGCGCGGCCCTCGTGCGCACGGGTGAGTTCGACCCGGGGCTGATGTTCACGGCCGACGGCCTGGCCTCGGACGAGATCCCCGAGGGGGTCCCGGCAGAGTCGCTGCAGGGTGCCCGCGGCACCCGGCCGGGCACGCCTGAGGAGGGCAACGTGGTGTCGGCCTTCGACGAGGCCTTCACGGAGGCGGGCGGCGAGCGCCAGACGTTCGACGCCCAGAACTTCGACGCCGTGATGCTCTGCTACCTGGGGGCGCTGGCCGCCGGCTCGCCCGAGGGCGCGGACATAGCCGAGCAGCTCCAGGCGGTGAGCTCGCCGCCGGGCACGAAGTACAACTTCACCCAGCTGCCACAGGCCATCGAGGCGCTGGGCAACGGTGAGGACATCGACTTCGACGGGGTCACCGGCCCCCTCGACTTCGACGACAACGGCGACCCGACAGCCGCCACGTACGAGGTGTACCAGTACGGCGAGGACGGTGCCCTCGAGGTGCTCAGGCAGTTCCAGGCCCAGCAGGGCTAGGCGTGTGACGTCGCCGTCCGTCGCCCGGTTGCGGCGGCGGGCGGGTAGGTGACATCGCCGCCCGTCCGCGCTTGCGCTGACGGGCGGCGAAACCGGTCTCCTCGTGACGACGCCGGTCCCGCTCAAACGTCGGGGCCGGCGTCCTCGTCGATGCGCGAGCTACCGCCGCCCAGGTACAGCTCGGCCACCTTGGGGTCCTCGAGCAGCTCGCTGCCGGGCCCCTCGAAGCGGTTGCGCCCGAGGTCGAGCACGTACCCGCGGGTCGACATGGCCAGCGCGCGACGGGCGTTCTGCTCGACCATCAGAACGGTCACGCCTGACTCGTTGACCTCGACGACCTTCTCGAAGATGGCGTCCACGAAGGCGGGGGCAAGGCCGGCCGAGGGCTCGTCGAGCAGCAGCACCTCGGGGTCGGGCATGAGCGCGCGGGCCATGGCCACCATCTGGCGCTCGCCGCCCGACATCGTCCCGGCGACCTGCTTGCGGCGCTCGCCCAGGCGGGGGAACAGCTCGTACATGCGCTGGGTGCGCTCGCCGGCGTCGGTGCCCTTGCGCGCCAGGGCGCCCAGGCCGAGGTTCTCCTCGATGGTCAGGCTGGGGAAGACGTTGTCGAGCTGGGGGACATAGCTGAGTCCCGACCGCGAGATGTCGTGGGGCTTACGCCCGGCGATGTCCTCGCCACGCAGCAGCACGCGCCCTTCGCGTGCGACGAGCAGCCCGAAGACGGTCTTGATGAGGGTCGACTTGCCGGCCCCGTTGGGGCCGACGATGGTCACGATCTCGCCGTCGTGGAGGTCGAGGTCGACGCCGTTGAGGATGTTGACCTCGGGCACATAGCCGGCCACCAGCCCCTCGGTGCGCAGGACAGGCTCGCGGGTGCCGTCGGCCGTCACGTGGCTGCCTGCGGCGGACCCCGCGCCTTCTCTCCCGTTCGCTGCGTTGCTTTCCCCGTTCACGTCCCCACCGAGGCCCCGAGGTAGGCGTCGATGACCGCACGGTCGTTGCGGACCTCCTCCGGTGGACCGGAGGCGATCGTAGCCCCCTGGGCCATGACGATGACCTCGTCGGAGTGGGCCATGACCACGTCCATGTCGTGCTCGATGAACAGGAAGGTCACGCCGTCACGGTCGCGCAGCGTGTGCATGTGGTCCAGCAGCTTGCGTCCCAGCGACGGGTTGACGCCGGCCATGGGCTCGTCGAGCAGGACCAGGCGGGGCTCGACCATCAGCGCGCGGGCCAGCTCGAGCAGCTTGCGCTGGCCGCCCGAGAGCGTGCCGGCGTATTCGTCGGCCTTCTCGCGCAGGCCGAAGACGTCGAGCAGCTCGTGGGCGCGCTCGTGGACCTCCTTCTCGCGCCGGCGTGCCGCGGGCGCGCGGAAGAGCAGGCCGGTCAGCTTCTCGCCGGGCTGGTCGGGGGCGGCCAGGGTCATGTTGTCGATGACCGGCATGGCCGCCAGCGCCTTGGTGATCTGGAAGGTGCGCACCATCCGCCGCCGCGCGATGACGTGGGGCGGACGGCGGAAGATCGACGTGCCGTCGTAGACCACCTCGCCGCGGTCGCCGCGCTGGAAGCCCGTGACGATGTTGAACAGCGTCGTCTTGCCCGCACCGTTGGGGCCGATGAGCGCGGTGATGGAGCCGCGGCGCACCTCGAAGCTCGCCCCGTCGACGGCATGGATGCCGCCGAAGTGCTTGGCCACGTCGCGCACGGCGAGGATGGCGTCGCCGTCGGCGCCGGCGTCTGCGGCCGGCTCAGGGGCCTGATCCTGCTCGGCCTGCTCAGTCACCGAGCACCATCTCCTGGCGCTTGCCCAGCATGCCCTGGGGGCGGAAGGCCATGAGCCCGATCAGCACGAGGCCGACGAGCACGTAGCGCAGCGCGGCGGTCTGCGAGGCGTCCAGCGGGAGGTCCATCAGGCGCAGGCCCTCCAGCAGCGTCCACAGGATGATCGCGCCGAGGATGACCCCGAAGTAGTTGGCCAGGCCGCCCAGGATGAGCACCGCGTAGCCCAGGAACGTGAACAGCGGATCGAACTGCGTGGGGCTGATGAACGCCAGGTTCAGGGCCAGGAACCAACCCGCCACCGCACCCAGCGCGGCGGCGATGGAGATGGACTGCAGCTTGTAGGCGAAGGCGTTCTTGCCCAGCGCCCGGGCGGCGTCCTCGTCCTCGCGGATGGCGCGCAGCACGCGCCCCCAGGGGCTGCGCTGCAGGAAGTACATCCCCACGGTCAGCAGGCCGAAGACCACGATGGCCACGATCAGCAGGGGCAGCAGGAACTGGTCGCCCAGGCCGAAGCTGTCCAGGCCCTCGAGCATGAGGTCGGAGAGGTCGAGGAAGGCGCCGTCGAAGCCGCCGATGCCCTGGCTGCCACCGGTCAGCTCGCGTGCGTTGACCGCCGTGTAGCGGATGATCTCGGCGAAGGCGATGGTGACGATCGCGAAGTAGTCGGCGCGCAGGCGCAGCGAGGGCAGGCCGATGATCAGGCCCGCCGCCATGGCCACGATGATCGAGGCCGGCAGCGCGAGCCAGAAGGAGATCTCGGCCTCGACGACCAGGATGGCCATCGTGTAGGCGCCGATGGCCATGAAGCCGGCCTGTCCGAAGTTGATGACGCCGGTGTAGCCCACGTTGAGCTGCAGCCCCAGCGTGAAGATGCCGTAGGTGGCGGCGAGCAGGCCCACGCCGATCCAGAAGTCCAGCGAGCCGAAGACGTCGAGCGAGACCGCCAGCGGGGTCACAGCGCGCGCTCCTGGCGCCCGAACAGGCCCTGGGGGCGCACGACGAGCACGAGGATGAGGACGAGGAAGCCCACCGCGAGCTTCCAGCGCGCGTCGACCAGCAGCGTCGACCACTCCTGGGTGAGGCCCAGCAGCACGCCGCCGGCCAGGGCGCCGTAGGCGTTGCCGATGCCGCCCAGAATGACCGCGGCGAACAGGCTGAGCAGCAGGAAGAAGCCCAGGTTGGGGGTCATGTTGCCGATGGCCGACGTGTAGAGCACCCCGGCCAGGCCGGCCAGGCCGGCGGCGAAGATCCACGTGGCCAGCACGATGCGGTCGGTGTTGATGCCCGCCACCTCGGCCAGCTCGAAGTTGTCCGACAGGGCGCGCATCTGCTTGCCCAGCGACGTGAAGCGCAGGGCGGCCCCCACCGCGAGCAGCACGGCGAAGCCGACGAGGACCACAATGAGCTGGGTCTGGCCGATGGTCAGGCCGAGGAACGAAGTCGAGGACGTGACGTCGACCTCCAGCGAGCGCGGCTGGGTGCCCGCGAAGAGCTGGATCGAGTAGCGGATCACGAAGGCCAGCCCCAGGGTCATGATCAGCAGCTGCAGCAGCCCCGCGCCCTTGGCGCGCATCGGGCGCCACATCGCCCTCTCGGTCGCCACGCCGAAGGCGGCCACGCCGGCCACGGAGCACAGCACCGCGACGAGGATCGGCAGGCCCAGGGACACGTTGGCCACGAAGGCCACGTACGCGCCGAGGGTGAGCAGGTCGCCGTGGGCGAAGTTGACCAGCTTCAGCGTGCCGTAGACCAGGGTCAGACCGACGGCGCCCAGCGCGAAGTACGAGGCCGAGATCAGCCCGTTGACCGTCGTCTGGCCGAAGGGCTGCAGGCCTTGCGTGACGATGAGGGCCACCGCGATAGCGGCGACGATGAGCGCCGCGACCACCGGCGGGCTGAGGCTCGCGCTCGCGCCCAGGCCGGCGAGCCTGCCCTGCTGGTTCTCGACGGCTCCTGCCTCGGCGGCCTCCATGGACGCGCGGGAGCCTACGCCCATTCAGGGAAGCGGTGCGTCAGCTCAGGGTGTCCCTCAGTGCGTCGTCCAGGTCGGGGTGGGCGAACGTGTAGCCCAGCTCGGGAGCGCGGCCTGGGACCATGCGCACGCCCTCGGTGACGAGCTGGGCCATGTCGCCGTAGAGGAGCTTGATCGCGAAGCCGGGGATCGGCGCGAGCGCGGGCCTGCGGATGGCCTTGCCCAGCGTCTGGGAGAACGCCTTGTTGGTCACCGGCTCGGGCGCCGAGGCGTTGATCGCGCCCTGGAAGGTCGTCGAGTCCAGCGCTGCGAGGTACAGGCCGACGATGTCCTCGAGATGGATCC
This sequence comes from Solirubrobacteraceae bacterium, assembly GCA_037721455.1. Classification (GTDB taxonomy): domain Bacteria; phylum Actinomycetota; class Thermoleophilia; order Solirubrobacterales; family Solirubrobacteraceae; genus Siliceabacter. The sequence goes on from JBBJOB010000044.1 coordinate 10,977, forward strand.
AGGGCAGGTACTGGTCGCCGCCGGCCACGGGGCCGCCGACGCCCAGGCGAAACGGCGTCAGCATCTTGGCCAACGCACCGCCCTCCTTGTCCAGCACCGGGCCGGTGCGCACGGTCACGACGCGCACGCCGTGGTCCTGCGCGCGGCGGGCCTCGCGCTCCCAGGCCACGCAGACCTGGGCCAGGAAGTCGTAGCCCGGGCCCTCCGCCTCGTCGACGCGCTCGTCGCCGCGAGGACCGTAGTAGTTGGAGCCCGAGGCGCTGACCAGGAGCCCCGGCCGGGGCTGCGCAACCGCCAGGCCCTCCACGAGATTGCGCGTGCCCACTTCGCGGCTGTCGCGGATCTCGCGCTTGACCTCCTCGCTCCAACGCTGGCCCACGTCCTCGCCGGCCAGGTGCACGACGGCGTCGCGGCCGGTCAGCGCCTCGACGGGGGCAGGGCCGGCCTTCGGGTCCCAGGCGACCGCCTCGACGCCGGCCGGCAGGCGCTCGAGCGCCCGTTGTCCCGAGCGCGACAGCACCGTGACCTCGTCGTCTCGCGCCCGCAGGCGCTCCACCAGCGTGGCGCCGACGCGCCCGGTCGCTCCCGTGATCGTGACCTTCAAGTGATCCCGCCTTTCCAGTCGTATCCGCGGCAGATCGTACGGACGCGGGCCGGGGATGGCTCAAGCCAGGGCCCAGCTCGCACGATCGGTGAGAGGACCGCTCGGCAGGTATCCACCCGCGGCAAGCTCAGCGACCGTGCGGCATCATGGCGTCCGTGCAGCGCCGGTATG
>JBBJOB010000045.1:0-11750 GCA_037721455.1 Solirubrobacteraceae bacterium
ACTTGGGGTTCTTGGCGCCGAAGGTGTCGCGCAGCTCACGCGCCCAGATCCGCCGGGCCGCGCGCAGCTTGGCGATCTCCTCGAAGAAGTCGATCTGGGCGTTGAAGAAGAAGCTCAGGCGCGGGGCGAAGTCGTCGACGTCCAGCCCCCGCTCGACGGCCTGCTCGACGTAGGTCAGCCCGTCCTTGAGGGTGAAGGCCAGCTCCTGGGCGGCCGTCGAGCCGGCCTCGCGGATGTGGTAGCCGCTGATCGACACCGGGTGCCAGCGCGGCATGTCCGTCGTGCACCACTCCACCATGTCCCCCAGCAGGCGCATCGCCGGGTCGATGGGGAAGCACCACTCCTTCTGGGCGATGTACTCCTTGAGGATGTCGGCCTGGATCGTGCCCGCCAGACGGTCGGCGGGGATGCCCTTGTCATCGGCCGCGACGACGTAGAAGGCCAGCATGATCGCCGCGGGGGCGTTGATGGTCATGGACACGCTGACCTCGCCCAGGTCGATGCCCCCGAAGAGGGTCTCCATGTCGTCCAGCGTGTCGATGGCCACGCCCTCACGGCCCACCTCGCCCAGGCTGCGCACGCTGTCGGAGTCGTGGCCCATGAGCGAGGGCATGTCGAACGCGGTGCTCAGGCCGGTCTGCCCGTGGCCCAGGAGATAGTGGAAGCGCTCGTTGGTCTCCTCGGACGTTCCGAAGCCGGCGAACTGGCGCATCGTCCACAGGCGCCCCCGGTACATGTTCGGGTACACGCCGCGGGTGTAGGGATACTCGCCGGGCAGCCCGATCTGGTCGTCGGCCGGGAGGTCGGTCTTCGTGTACAGCGGCGCGATCGGCTCGCCGCTCAGCGTGGTGAACGGCACGTCGCGCTCGGTGGTGGCGGCGTAGGCGCGGCGCCACTGCGCTTCGGTCACGGGGACCGCCGGGGTCGTCGTCATACGGTGTGCTCGCTTCCGATGGTCGGACGTCCACCTATAGGTTACGGCGGGGCCCGGGACCTGGTGGGGAACGGCCCAGGCGGGAGTGGAGCCGCGCGGGGGCCGGGTCGACGAGCGCTGTCAGCCGGCGTCGATCTCGCCACAGGCGACGCGACCGCCGCTGTCGCCGGTCTCGAGCGTGTCCTCGTCGGGCCCGCCGGGCGCGTAGCGCTCGGGGATGTTGGCGAAGTTGTCGGCGCCCGCGTGGACCATCACGGCGCTGCCGTCGTCGTCGCGCAGGTCGTCGAGGTCGAAGCGGTCGGTGGTGACGCGCAGCGTCGCGGTGCCGTTGCGCTTGACCAGCAGCGAGCTCATGTCGCCGGTGTGCCCGGAGTGGTTCTCACCCTCGGTCTCCCCCACGTGGCCCTTCGCGCTCATGAAGTCCGGCGCCTTGCACTCGCCGACGGCGTGCACGTGAAAGCCGTGGAAGCCCGGCTCCAGGCCGCGCACGCGCCCCTCGACGTCAACCGTCCCAAAGCGGGTCTCGCTCATGCGCACCTCGCCGATCTCGTTGCCGTTGGCGTTGACCATGGTCACCTTCATCTCCTCGCCCTGAGCCAGGACGGCACTGCTGAGCAGCGCGGCGCCCAGCAGGGCGAGGGTGACGGGGACGACGAAGAGGGTGCGGAGGCGGGGTAGGCGCATGAGGTCCGCTTACCCGGCCGGCGCCCTGTGGACACCACCGCGGGATCCGGCCGGCGCGTGCCTGCCGCCGGCGCAGACGCCGGCCGTGCTCGGCGCGCGGCGGGCCTGCTCAGCGCACCGCCGGCCGCCGGCCGCTGCGCTGGGCCGCGTGGCCCGCGCCGCCCAGCGCGGCGACGGCCACGAAGGCCGCGGCGACCTTGAGGCTGCGCCCCAGCGTCTCGAAGCGCAGCACCTCCCAGCCCTCCTGCGCCGCGGCGCGCGCCAGCTCGCGGTCGGGGTTGACCGCGACGGGATGGCCCACAGCGCGCAGCATGGGAAGGTCGGAGGACGAGTCGGAGTAGGCGTGGGAGGCGGCCAGGTCGAGATCGTGGGCCTCGGCCAGCTCGCGCATGCGGGCCGGCTTGCCCTCCCGGTAGCAGAACGGCCCGTCGAAGCGCCCGGTGTAGACGCCGTCGACCTGCTCCAGGTGGGAGCCCGCGGCGCCGTCGAACCCGAGCACGTGGGCGAGCATCGCGGCCGTCTCCTGCGAGGCCGCTGTACAGATGAAGATCGGGCGCCCCGCGTCCTGGTGGCCGTAGGCGACCTCGAGCATCTGGCCGTAGAGACGGGGCAGCACGCCGGCCAGCACGCCCGGCGCGAGGCGGTCGAGGTCGACGACCCGCCGGCCCGCCAGCCAGGCGCCGACGCGCCCCTTGACGCGCTCGGTGCCCTCGTCGGTCGAGCCGCGCAGGCGGAACTGCACGTTGGCCCACGCGTCGGCCAGGAGCTGGCGGCGGGCCATGAGGCCGGCTCGGTGGGCCGCCCGGGCCCAGTGGAACCCGGACGACCCCGCCATCAGCGTGCGGTCGAGGTCGAAGAACGCCGCGGCGCGCGGCATTTTGGGGGTGCCGGGGGCCGTCATCGACCAACGGCTTCGCCGTCGGTGCCCGCTGCCCTCGGCGGGGCCCCCAACCGTTCTTCCCTCCTACGCGCCGTTGGCGGGCACGCGGACCAGCACCGCGTCGCCCTGGCCGCCGCCGGAGCAGATCGCCGCGCAGCCCAGCCCGCCGCCGCGGCGCTTGAGCTCGTGGATCAGCGTGCCCAGGATGCGCGCGCCCGAGGCGCCGATCGGGTGGCCGATGGCCACGGCGCCGCCGTTGACGTTGACCTTGTCCTCGTCGATCCCCAGCATGCGGATCGAGTTCAGCGCGACCGAGGCGAACGCCTCGTTGATCTCCCACAGGTCGACGTCGTCGGCCGTCAGCCCCGCCTTGTCCAGCGCCATCTGCGCGGCCTTGGCGGGCGTGCGGGCGAGATAGGCGAAGCCGTCGGCGATCGCGGCCTGGCCGACGATCTCGCCCAGCACCGTCTTGCCGTTGCGCGACGCCCACTCGTCGGAGGCCAGCACGAGCGCCCCTCCCCCGTCGTTGACCCCCGGCGAGTTGCCGGCGGTGTGGCTGCCGTCCTTGAGGAAGATCGCCGGCAGCCTGGCCAGGGACTCCAGCGTGGTGTCGCGGCGCGGCGACTCGTCGACCTCGACCACCGTGTCGCCCTTGCGACCCTTGACTGTGACCGCGACGATCTCCTCGGGCAGGCGGCCCTCGTCGGTGGCCCGCAGCGTCAGCTCGTGGGAGCGCACCGACCAGCGGTCCATGTCGGCGCGGGTCAGCTCGAGCTCCTCGGCCACCTCGGAGGCCTCGTGGGCCATGTGCTTGCCGCTGAACGGGTTGGTCAGCCCGTCCTTGAGCATGGCGTCGAACATCTTGCCGTCGCCCATGCGGTAGCCGAAGCGGGCCTGGGGCAGCAGGTAGGGCGCGTTGGACATCGACTCCATGCCGCCGCCCACGCCGACCTCGAGATCGCCGGCCCGGATCGCCTGGTCGAGCATGCCGGCGGCACGGATGCCCGACGCGCAGACCTTGTTGATGGTCTCCGAGGAGACCTCCTTGGGAATGCCCGCCTCGATCTGGGCCTGGCGCGAGGGGATCTGCCCCTGGCCGGCCTGCAGGACGGTCCCCATGACGACGTGCTGGACCTCCTCGGGGCCGACGTCGGCCCGCTCGAGGGCGCTCTTGATGGCCAGGGCTCCCAGCTCGGTGGCGGCCAGGGAGCTCAGGCCTCCCCCGAGCTTCCCCACGGGGGTCCGGGCGGCGCCGAGGATCACGGTCTTGGACATGGCGTTCAGAATCTCCAGGCGGGGTTCGGGATCGCCGGGACGTTACTGTCCGGCGGGGTGCAGGCGCAGGCCACCACACAGCTCCCCGTCGAGACCGATGCCGACACGGTCGTGGTGGGCCTGCTCGAGGGCGAGAGGATCGCCCACGACCTGCCCGGCGGCGAGCTGAGCGCCCTGGTGGCGGCGGGCGAGGCCGCCCCCAAGCGCCGGCGGATCGCCCACACCCACGCCGCCGGCAAGCGCTGGATCCTTGCCGGGCTCGGCGCGCGGGAGGAGCTGGACGGCGAGGCGGTGCGCGTCGCCGCGGCGCTGGCGCTGGGCCGCGCGCGGGAGCTGCGCTGCGAGACGTTGTGCTGGGAGGTGCCCCACAAGGTGGGCGACGAGATCGCCGGCGCGCTGGTGGAGGGCACGCTGCTGGCCGCCCACCGCGACGAGCGCTTCCGCTCCGCGGCCGGACAGCGCGACGACGACGACCCGCCGGGGCCGGCTCGCCTGGTGGTCAGCGCCCACCACGATGTCGGCGAGGCGGTGCGCCGCGCCACGACGGTGGCCGAGGCGGTCAACTGGGCGCGCGAGCTGCAGGATGCGCCGGCCAACGTGATGACCCCGACCGCGCTGGCCGATGCAGCGCGGGCCATCGAGGGCGTGACGGTGGAGGTCGACGATCGTGCGGGGATCGAGGCGCGCGGCATGGGCTGCTTCGCCGCCGTGGCCCAGGGCGCCGCGACCGAGCCCGCGCTGATCACGCTGCGTCACGAGCCGCCCGGCGCCCCGGGACCCCTCCTGGCCCTGGTCGGCAAGGCGGTGACCTTCGACACCGGCGGCATCTCGATCAAGCCCGCCGGCAAGATGGCGGACATGAAGTACGACATGTCCGGCGGCGCTGCCGTGCTCGGGGCCATGCGCGCCATCGCAGCGCTCGGACTCCCGGTGCGGGTGCTCGGCGTGGTGGGCGCGACGGAGAACATGCCCTCCGACCGCGCCCTGCGCCCCGGCGACGTGCTCACGGCCATGGACGGGACCACGGTCGAGGTGCTCAACACCGACGCCGAGGGCCGCCTCGTGCTGGCCGACTGCCTGGCCCACGCGGTGGCCCAGGGCGCGGAGCGCATCGTCGACCTGGCCACCCTGACCGGCGCGATCGTCACCGCCCTGGGCGACACCCACTGCGGCCTGATGGCCGACGACGACGCCTGGGCCGCAAGCGTGGAGGCCGCCGGGCGAACCACCGGCGAGCTGGCCTGGCGCCTGCCGCTGCACCCCGAGTACGGCGAGCTGCTGCGCAGCCGGGTGGCCGACGTGTGCAACCTCAACGAGCAGCGCAAGGCCGCGTCGATCGTCGCCGCGATGTTCCTCCAGCGGTTCACCGGCGACGTGCCCTGGGCGCACCTGGACATCGTCGGCCCGGCCTGGGACCTCGGCCGCCCCTACGCGGCCAAGGGCGGCTCGGGCTTCGGCGTGCGCCTGCTTGTGGAGCTGGCCGACACGCTGAGCGCCGACTACTCGTAGTCCTTCAACGAGTCGCCGATGAGCCAGAACGTCGGCGGCCAGAGGCCGACGAAGAGGGCGCGGCGCTCGGCGTTGCCGCGCTCGTCCTGGTCGACGGTCTTGGCGCGGATCCAGAGGCCGATGCACAGGCCGATCGAGCCCAGGGAGGCGGCGTGCATCTGCCAGCTGCGGAAGCGCAGGTCGTGTATGAGGCCCGTGATCACATCGGGGACCTACCCGGCGCGCGGGCAAGCTGCACCGTGGCTGGCCGATGGCGACTCGGGGTAGCCGTGACAGGTGCCCCGTCGCCCGACGCTCTCGCGCCGCCTGTCCACCACCGCTCGCTGGCCCGTGGGCATCGCCCTCACGTCGTGGCGCTACCTGTGGCGTGTGACGCCGATGCGCCGCGCCGAGACCGTGGGCTCCTGGCGCCTCGACGCGCCCCCCGAGATCCCGCCGGAGGTCGTCGACGACGGGCTACAGCGCCCGTCCGACGGCGTCGGCCCGCTGTTCCACCGCCGCTACCGCGCCTTCGTCGAGGGGGCGAACATGGGCCCCGAGGAGCTGTTCGCGCTCCTGCAGGCCGACCCCGACCGTGCGGCTCCAAGCGAGTTCGCGAGCTTCCAGAAGGTCGCGGGCGACGAGGGGGCGATGCGCGTTGGCGACGAGTTCGTCGTGCGCATGCCCGGCCCCTGGGACGGGCCGGTGCGCGTCGTGGAGGTCACCCCGGCGTCGTTTCGCCTGCACACGCTGCACGGTCACCTCGAGGCGGGCCAGATCGCCTTCTCCGCACGCGAGCGAGACGGCCTGCTCGCCGTGGAGATCGAGGCCTGGGCGCGCAGCGGCGACCGGCTGTCCAACCTCCTCTACAGCCGCCTGCGCATGGCCAAGGAGGTGCAGATGCACATGTGGGTCTCCTACCTCGAGAGGATCGTCGCGCTGTCGGGCGGGCGCCGTCGGGGGCCCCTGGAGACTCGCACCCGCCACGTGGACGAGCCCACCGTCGACGCCTCCAGGCCGCTCGACGATGCCACCAGCCGCGCGCTGGCCGACATGCGCGAGCGGCCGCTTAACTTCACGCCCGACCCTCCCGAACAGCACACCTCCGAGCACGGCTGGGCTGTCGACCGCTACTGCACCCCTCTGCCCGCCGAGCCGCCCGGCGACCCGATCCCCGGCGGCTCGTGGGCGATCGCGCGGCGGCTCATGCGCGAGTACGCCTTCGCCGACCCAACGATCATTCGCGCCACCTACGACCCGCAGCGTTCGCTGGAGGAGCGCACCATGCTGCTCGAGGCCCGCTTCCACGGCCTGCGCTTCCACATCGGCGTGCGTGTGAGCGAGGTGGTCGACGAGACCCGTGACGAGGACGGGCGGCTCGTGCGCGTATGGGGCTGGAGCTACCGCACGCTGCAGGGCCATCTCGAGGCGGGCGAGATGGGCTACGAGGCCTGGAAGTGGCTGGACACCGGCGAGGTCGAGTTCCGCATCCACCGCATCGTGCGCTCGGCCGGCGGTGGCAACCCGGTCGTGCGCCTGGGGTTCCGCGTCTTCGGCCGCCGCGAGCAGGTGCGCTTCGCCCGGCGCGCGGGGGAGCGGATGGCCGCCCTCGTGGAGGCCGAGCTGGAGGCCGGCGCGGCGGTCAGCGAGCCCGCGAACGTCGCCTGAGGGCCAGACCGCCGGCCACGGCGACGGCTCCCAGGGCGGCGGTGCCGGCCAGCGTGGCACCCGTGAAGGGCAGCGCACCGTCTTCCTCGTCGCCGCCGCGGACTGCTACACCGTCCGGCACTTCCTACTCGATGGGCGCGACGGAGCGTGGGAAGTCGCCGAACGTCGAGTCACCTACCGGGCGCTGCGGCGACGCGAGCTGACATCGGCGCTGGAACACGCCGGGTTCACCAACGTGGCTTGGCTGATGCCGAAGGACACGGGCTTCTATCAGCCCGTGGTCACGGCACGCTCCGAGTGACGGAGGCGTCCCGCCGCGGCCTCCCACGGGCGATCCGCTTTGATGGTCGGCGTGCGGAGCGCTTCGGCGATGTGGATCGTGCTGTTCGCGGTCTACGCCGCGACGCTGGGCATCCCGGCCTTCCAGGACGCGGACGTCGGCGGCGACGAGCCGCACCACCTGCTCACCGCCGAGTCGATCGTCACCGACGGCGACATCGACGTGCGCAACCAGTACGCCGAGCAGGCCTACACCGCGTTCTACCCCTACCTCCTCGAACCCCTGGGCGTCCTCACCCAGGCCCGTCGCCACGAGCCGACGGGGGCCGGCTTCCCGCTGCTCATCGCCCCCGCCTACGCGCTGGGTGGGGCGCCGGGGGTGGGGATACTTCTCGCCGCGATCTCTGCGCTGGCCTTCGTCCTGGCCGCTGCGCTCGCACGCCGCGTGGTACCCGAGCCGTGGGCCAGCGGCGCCGCCCTGGCCTGCGGCCTCTCGCCGCCTGCGCTGGCCTACTCCACGACGGTGCTGCCCGAGATGGCCGCAGGCGCCCTGCTGGCCGGCGCGGCGCTGCTGGCGCTGCGCGTGCGCGAGGAGCCCCTGCTGCGCTTCGCCCTGCCCGCCGCCGTCCTGCTGTCCCTCGCGCCGTGGCTGAGCATCCGCTTCGCGCCCGCCGCACTGGTCATCGCCTTCGCGCTCGTGCGCTGGTTGCTGCGCCGGGGCCGGCGCTTTCAGGCCTTCTTCGCCGGCGAGATGGTGCTCTTCTCGGCGGTCCTGTACGTCACCATCAACCAGGCTGTCTACGGGGGTCCGGTGCCGCAGGCCGCGGCGGCCCCGGGCACCGGCGCCTTCGGCGAGGCGTTCCCGTTGGGCTACCTGGAGCGCTCCTACCGCCTGGTGGGGCTGTGGGTGGACCGTGACTACGGAGCGCTGCGCTGGGCGCCGGTGGTCACGCTGGCCTTCTGGGGGCTGTGGCTCCTGTACCGCTCCCGGCGCGAGCGCCTGGCGCTGGCCGTCGGCGAGCGCATCCAGGTCGAGGTGGCCGCGCTCTTGTGCGCTCTGGCCTGCGCCGCCCAGGTGCTGATGGCCATCTTCCTGGCCGGGACCATGTTCGGCTTCTGGTTCCCCGGGCGCCATCTGGTCGCCGCGCTGCCCCTGGCCGTCCCGCTCGTCGCCTGGGGGCTGCGTCACGCACCACGGGTGGGAGGCGCACTCGTGGTCCTGACGCTGGGCGCCTCGGTGTGGCTGGTCGTCGAGCTGCGCCTCGACGGGACGGGCTGGATCGGCCCCGCCTCCGACGCCCCGTTTGGGCCCCTCACCGCGCTGCTGCCTGACTTCGGCACGGCGACGGCAGGGGCGATCGTGGCCTGGGCCGTGGCCGGCGTCGCGGCCGTCGCGCTACTGGGCCGCGAGTGGTGGCGTGCGCGCACCGATCCGCTGGCCGGGCCCCTGCGCTTCGAGTGAACGAGTTTCGCCTCCGGTCCTCTCAAGTTCGGACCTCCAGCGACGTCACGCCTCCGGTCCTCTCAAGTTCGGACCTCCGGCGACGTCACGCCCTCGCGCTCGAGGATGCGCCCGGCGGCGGTGGCGGGGTCAAGGCGGCGCTCGACGACCTCGTCGAGGAGTTCCTGGAACTCGGGGTCCTCGCGCATCTCGGCCTCGAGCTTGCGGCGCAGACGCGAGGTGGCCAGGGCCAGAACCTCGTTGCGCAGGTTGCGTCGGCGGCGCTCCGAAAGGGTGCCCTCCGCCTCGAGGTACTCGCGGTGGGCCAGCATCTTCTCGACCAGTTCCTCGACGCCCTCCCCGCGCGTGGCCTCCGTCTTGACGATCGGCACCCGCCAGCCCTCCTGCGGGGCCAGGGACAGCGTGCCACGGATCTCGCGCACCATCGTCTCGGTCAGTGGGTGGTCGGCCTTGTTGACAACGATGATGTCGGGGATCTCCATCACGCCCGCCTTCAGGGCCTGGACGGAGTCGCCTGAGCCGGGGACGAGCACGAGCACCACGGTGTCGGCGTGGTCGATGACGTCGACCTCGGCCTGGCCGACGCCCACCGTCTCCAACAGCACGTCGTCGCGACCGGCCGCGTCCATCAGCAGCGCGGCCTGCAGCGTCGCCTCGCTCAACCCGCCCAGCGCGCCGCGATTGGCCATCGAGCGGATGAAGACGCCGCGGTCGAGGAAGTGCTCGGTCAGGCGGATGCGGTCGCCCAGCAGCGCCCCGTGGCTGAACGGCGAGCTCGGGTCGATGGACAGCACGGCCACGGTCCGGTCGGCCTCGCGGCGGTTGCGCACCAGAGCGGCGATCAGCGTGGACTTGCCCGACCCGGGCGCGCCGGTGATGCCCACCACCGTTGCCGTGCCGGTGCGCGGGAAGACCTCGCGCACAAGAGCCCAGCCCTGGGGATCGTCGTCCTCCACCAGCGAGATGCCGCGGGCCAGCGCGCGGCGGTCGCCGTCGAGCAGGCGCTGGGCGAGGGAGGCGTCGTCGGCCACGGCGCCGCGCATGATCGCACGGGCGCCCTCAGGTCCTCGCTCTCCTGTGCGCCGTACCATCGGCGGGCGTGGAGACCATGGCCACGAAGCCCGAAGCCGCCGCCGGGGCTGCGCCCCTCGTATGCGGGGAGCCCCCTCCGTTGCACGGTGGGCCGCTGACGATGGTGCGCTTCATGCGCCGCCACCGGATGCTCAGCCTCGCCTACGCGCGGCTGCTGGTCCGCCTGGCCTGGCTCAAGCTGCGCTTCCGCGGCCGGCTGGTCACCGACGGGATCGCCTTCGTGGGCCCCGGTGTGAAGCTGGAGATCGGGCCCGACGCGAAGGTGGTGCTGGGCCGCTGGTCTTGGATCGGCCACGGCACCAAGATCCGCGCCCACGAGGGCGAGGTGCGCATCGGGGCCAAGACGGTGCTGGGCCAGGAGTGCACCATCTCCTCCTTCCAGCACGTGTCCATCGGCCGGGAGTGCATCGTGGCCGACCGCGTGATGCTCATCGACTTCGACCACGGCGTGGTGGAGGTCGAACGCCCGGTGCGCCACCAGGGGATCTACAAGCGCGACGTGCGCGTGGGCCACAACGTGTGGGTGGGCTACGGCGCCTGCTTCCTGCGCGGCGTCACGGTGGGCGACAACACCATCGTCGGCACCTACTCGGTGGTCACGCGCGATGTGCCCGACAACGCGGTGGTCGGCGGGGCGCCCGCGCGGGTCGTGCGCATGCGCAAGGCGCCGACGTCGCTGCGCTGGGACTGAGCGGCCCGGCCGGTGAAGGATCACCCGCGCTGAGAGCGCGGGCGATCCTTCAGCGTGGCGACCTCAGCCGCAGGTCGGCCAGGGCGCGCTGCCCGACTGCTCGTAGAGCCCGGCGGCACGGCGGTCCTGCTCGGCCTCGGTGGCAGCGGCGGGATCGCCCTCGCCGCCCACGCCGCGCCAGGTCTCGCGGCTGAACTGGTACTTGCCGCGGTACTCGCCGTTGGACGACACGGCCCCGGCGTCGCCGCCCGACTCGCACTGCGCGATGGCCTGCAGGTCGGAACTGGGCTCCTCGGCCGCGGGCTCCTCGGCCACCGGCTCCTCGGCCACCGGCTCCTCGGCCACCGGCTCCTCGGCCACCGGCTCCTCAGCCGCCGGCTCCTCAACCTCGTCGGGAGCGGGCTCCTCATCCGCGGGCTCCTCCACGGCGGGCTCCTCAGCCGCCGGCTCCTCGGCTTCTGGCTCCTCGGCTTCTGGCTCCTCGGTCGCGGCGGGCTCCTCGGCGGATTCCTCGCTCGGGGTGGTCGTCCCCTCGCCGCCCGACGACGCGCCCTCGGACGCGCCGGCGCCGCCGCCAAGTCCCAGCGCGCGCATCGTGACCGGCCCGGCGATGCCGTCGACCTGCAGGCCGTTGCGCTCCTGGAAGGACCGCACGGAACGCTCGGTCTGCGGACCGTAGACGCCGTCCACGCTGATCTCCAGCGCCTGCTGGACGTCGCGCACCTGCGCGCCACTGTCGCCGCTCTCAAGGTACACGGTCGTCGCAGCGCTGCCCTCGGCGGCCGTCGCAGCGCTGCCCTCGGGCGCCCCGCCGTCATGGGCGAACGCGCCACCGGTCAGCACTGCCAGGCCGCACAGCGCAGCCACGGTGCTACGGCGGCCGACGCGCTCGCGCGTCTCGCGGCGGGCGCTCTGGATGCGACGCTCCTGCGAGGCGCGCAGCGACTCTTGCCAGAGGACAGGACAGGACAGGTCTCGTTGCACGTACGGCTCCTTGGGTCTCGGCGCCTACGGGGTTAGCTGTCGGGCTCGCGCTAAGACCTGCGCTACGCCGCGCTCATGGCGGCGATTCGCCCCTCGGGCCGGCGAACCGGTCCACGTGGGTCCCCCGCTCCCGGCGCACGTGCGCCCGGGACTCGGCGATGTGGAACTGCAAGCGGGAGAGGCTAGCGTGCCTGCGGACGGAACGCCGTGACGTCGCCGGAGATCGCCGGTTCCGGCGATCGAAGGCGAAACCCTGTCTCGCCGGTTCCGGCGATCGAAGGCGAAACCCTGTCTCGCCGGTCCGGCGATCGAA
>JBBJOB010000046.1:0-11735 GCA_037721455.1 Solirubrobacteraceae bacterium
CGTGGGCGCGGCGGTGGTTGACGCGGCGCAGCAGCGCGTCGATGCGCCCCCTCAGCTCGGGGTAGGAGAACGGCTTGCCGACGTAGTCGTCACAGCCCCGCTGGAACCCGCGGACGCGATCGAGCTCCGCGTCGCGTCCAGAGACGACCATCAGCGGCGTGCGCGGGTCGATGCGACTGGCCAGCCCGTCGGCCTCCCGCACCCGGTCGACGAGCTCGAAGCCCGAGCCGTCGGGCAGCCCCAGGTCGACGAGGACGAGGTCGGGGAACTTCGTCTCGAGCAGGCGCAGCCCGTCGCGCACGCGCTCGGCGACGAGCACCTCGTACCCGTCGGCGCTCAGGTTGTCGGCGAGGAACGCGCCTGTCGCGGCGTCGTCCTCGACGATCAGGAGGGTGGCAGTGTCGGCGTCGCTCATGCCTCCCCTAGGCACGAGACCGCCACCGTTCGCCCCCCCTCGGCTGCAACTTCTTGTGCATGTCGTCCGAGCGGGCAGGAGCGGTGCCTAAGATGCCGACGCCCCGGGGGTGTTCACCCCGGGGCACTTCTGCTCATGGACACCCAACGACGCGGCAACTACGACTCTGGAGAGGACTTCGTCCTCGAGTACGGCGAGCTGCGCTTCACCTTCAACGAGAGCGACTTCACCGAGCGCTGCGAGCAGGCGGCGCTCAGGCTGGGCTTCGTGCACGGGCGCCTGGGTGACGGCGAGCGCGAGGATCTGGTCAACCTCGCCGTCAACGGCGAGATCCACGACGCCGCCTCGGCGCTGGGCGAGCACGTCAACGACTGCTGGCCCGAGCTCGTCGGGCCGGCCGACCGCTCGCTGGTGCACTGGCTGCGCCGCCTGGTCTTCCGCGGCGCGTGGCTGGACCAGCGCGTGAAGGAGGGGGAGCTCGACATCGCCCTCGACGGAGACACCCACGCCTTCCACTACGTCCAGCCCGAGCGCGACGGTGAGCCGATCGAGCTCGCCCCCGAGCCCTCCTGGGGCCGGGTGGCCTACCTGCCGCGCTGAGGCGCTACGCGGCGGTCTCGTCCAGCGCGCTGCGCCGCGCCTGCGCGATGGCCTCGGCGCCGGCGTCGCCCACCAGCAGCTCCGGGCGCAGGGTGCCCGAGGCGGCCAGGTCGAGGGCAGGGAAGCGCCCGGTGGAGGCCAGCGCGCGGTCCATCGCCACGACCGTGGTCTCACCGCCCACGGGCTCGGGGGCGGTGGCGATCACCGTCAGCGAGCCGCCGTCGACGATGGCCCGCGCGGCGCCCAGCGCCTTGCGTGCAGCCGCGGGGCCGACCGCGCCCAGGCCGTCGGCGAGCACCACCGCGTGGCCGCCGCGCGCGGCGATGCGCTTGGCCGTCTCCACCGCGCGCTCCAGCGCGCCGGCCTGGGCGTCGGCCGACGCGGCCAGGGTCAGGGCCGCGGTCGGCTCGGGCAGGCCCTCGGCCTTCCACAGCCCCAGCTCCTCGGGGCGCGCGCCACACAGGACAGTCGACAGCTCGAGATCCTCCTGGCCGGCAAGGGCGCCGGCCAGGCGCAGCAGCGCCTCGGTCTTGCCCGATGCGGGCGGGCCGGCGATGGTCACGCGTGAGCCGCGCCCGATCGGGGTCAACCACTCGATGGCCTTGAGCGTGGGGTCCTCACCACCGAAGGTCAGGCGCTGGGTCGGGAAGGCGGCGGGCAGGTCGTCGAAGCGCGTGCCCTCGGCGACCTCGTCGGCGTCGCGGCCGTTGATGGTCTCCACGCGCACCAGGGACGGGTAGCGCTCCGAGCGCCGCGCGGGACGCATCGGCCCGGTCACGCGGTCGCCGGAGACCAGCTCACAGCGGCGGACCTGGGCGGCGGAGACGTAGACGTCGTCCTCGGAGGGATCGGGCGGCGACAGGCGCACGAAGCCCGAGCCGTTGGAAAGCAGCTCGACGACCCCCGCGACGGTCTCGTCGGCCACCCGCTCGGGCTTGTCGGGCGCGGGCTTGTCGTCCGACCCCTTCTCCGACTTGCCGGCGGAGGACCGCTCCGACGAGTTGTCGGCAGCGGCCTTGTCGGCCGACCGACCCCCGCGACGTCCGCGCCGGGAGCGGGAGCGCGTCTCGTCGTCCGGCTCGGCGGCCTCGGCAGCGTCCGCGGCCTCGACGGCCTCCGCGGTGGCGCCATCCTCGTCGGTGGCGCCGTTTTCGTCGGTCTGGCGCCTGGAGCGCCCGCGACCACCGCGCCGGCGCCGGCCACCGCCGCTGCGGGTCTCGCCGTCGCCGGTGGCCTCGGCGCCACCGGACTCCTCCTCCCCGCCTCCCTGGCGCTCGAGGATGCGGTCGACGAGCTCGGCCTTGCGCAGGCGGCGGAAGCCGTCGAGCCCCAACTCGCCGGCGATGGCGTGCAGGTCGGCGAGAGGACTGGACTCGAGCGCAGAGCGCGAGAGGACGGGCATGTGAGGACCTCCGTGGGTCGTCGGTGGGCATCCGACCGCGTTGGACAGCGGTCGGCGACTGGCACGTGAACGCTAGCGCAGGCCGCGGCGGCGGCCATCGTGCGGCCCGTGGCCCGGACGATCGCCGCAGAGCGTCAGCATCACGAGCTCGAGTAGTGGCTGGCGTTGATCTCGATGTACTTCTCCCACTCGCCGGGTAGCTGGTCCTCGGCGAAGCAGGCGTCCACCGGGCAGGCCTCGACGCAGGCGTCGCAGTCGATGCACTCCTCGGGATCGATGTAGAGCTGCGCCGCCTCCTCGTGGCCCGGTTCATCCGGCGTAGGATGGATGCAGTCGACGGGACAGACCTCGACGCACGAATTGTCCTTGGTGCCGATGCAGGGCTCGGCGATCACGTAGGTCATCGCGATCCTCCTTCAGGGGCCGTGCGCTGGACGATGGGCAAGGCTAGCACCAAAGGTGCAAAAGCCGATCTGGTTTGTCAGTTCCCCATCGAGAGGGACGACGCGGAGCGGGGCGCCACCCAGTCCTCGAGCGTCCAGGCCATCTCCCAGAAGCGCACCTCGTGGTGGCAGCTCGCCTCGAAGGCCTGCGCCATGCGCCGGCGCTCGGCGCTGCCGGCGTCCGCGGCGAGCGCGTCGAAGCGGTCGCGGAAGTCCCGCAGGAGCGCGCCGCACTGCTCGGAGCCGTAGAACGCCCACCAGTCGTGGAAGGGGTGGTCCTGCGCCGGGGGCGTCTGCGTCATCATCCGGTCGCCGGCCCAGATGTAGGTCCACGGGCAGGGCAGCAGCGCGGCGAGCATCACGCCGAGCGTGTCCCGCGCGGACTCCATCATGTGGTCGACGTAGGCCTGCGCGGCCGGGGCCAGCCGGTCGACCTGGGCCTCCGCGTAGGAGACGCCGGCGGCGGCGCAGAGCGCATGATGGGGATGGGTCTCGTCCTCAAGCAGGAACGTCACGTTGTCGTGGAAAAAGCGCATCCAGTCGCGGTCGGGCGACAGCGAGAGGCCGAGCCCGTAGCAGCGTATGAAGGCGCTCAGGTACTCGTGGTCCTGGCCCACGTAGTGCAGGACGCGCTCATGGCTCAGGGTGCCGTCGCGCAGGCCTTCGAGGAACGGGTGCTCCCAGAAGGCGGTGAACAGCTCGTCCGAGCGGTCTCGGAGATCGGCGCTTGAGGACATCTGCTTCTCGCTCCCTTCGGTGGTCCGGCGGGAGCGCGGGTGCGCCGCGGCGTGCTCCACGTTCCCTCCGCTCGTCTCAACGAGATCAGGTGCCACGGGTTCGGGCACGGTGCCCATCTCAGTCCGATGCGGACTCCCCGCGTGGTGCGTCCCCTTGAGCGTAGCGAGTGCCTGCTCGGGACGAGCGGTCGGATGGCTCCGGCAGAGGCGAGCATCCCCTCACCCCGGCCGCTCGTGGCGCAGCTCGCACGCCAGCACCAGCTCGTCGGGCACCGCGCGCTCGCCGCGCAGCACACCGCGCACGGCCAGGAAGTCGGCCACGTCGCGCACGTCGTGGACGCGCAGCACGTGCGCGCCCGCGTCGAGGCCCTCGGCGACCGCGGCCAGCGTGCCGGCCAGGCGCTCGCGTGGGCTGCGCCCGGTCAGCGCGCCGATGAAGTCCTTGCGCGAGGCGGCCAGCAGGATCGGGCGGCCCAGCGCGTGCAGCTCGCTCAGCCGGCGCAGCGCCTCGACGGTCTGGGCGGGGGTCTTGGCGAAGTCGGGGCCGGGGTCGACCATGAACTGCTCCTCGCGCATTCCTCGTTCGCACGCCGCCGCCATGCGCTCGCCCAGGAAGGCCAGCACGTCGGCCACGACGTCGTCGTAGAGGCCCGGGTCGTCACGGCGCACCTTGGGCGGCGTGGCGGTGTGCATGACAACCAGGGCGGCGCCCGTGCGCGCGCACACGTCGGCCAGGCCTATGTCGCGCAGGCCGCTGACGTCGTTGACGATCGCCGCCCCCGCCGCCACGGCCGCCTGGGCCACCGCCGGCTTGTACGTGTCGACGCTGACCAGCGCGCCCAGCTCGCCCGCCACCCGCTCGACCAGCGGTACCACGCGGGCGATCTCCTCCTCGGCGGACACCGCGGGCACCCCGGTGATGGCCGACTCGCCGCCGATGTCGATCAGGTCCGCGCCCGCCCCCAACAGCTCCCGAGCCCGCTCGACCCGAGCCTCCAGCCCCGCCGCGTCGCCGTCGGAGAACGAGTCCGGCGATGCGTTGAGCACGCCCATCAGCCAGGGACGCTCCAGGCGCAGCTCGCGCCCGCCCGCCGCGGTGAGAACCCGCGGCGGCGGCGCGCTCACCGGCGGATGCGCAGGGCGATCCGCTCGACGGCTATGTTGCCGGCCCTGTCATAGGCCGTGACCTTCAGCGTGTGCTCGCCCGCGCGGTAGGCCTGGTTGACCGTCAGCGTCCGCGTGGCAAAGCGCCTGCCCTTGCCCGCCTCGCCCTTCCGGACACGCCCGCCGCCGCCGGGGGTCACGCGCACGAAGTCCAGGCCCGAGGCCTGGCCGGCGCTGCCCGGTTCCTTGGCCCGCACGCGGATCTGCAGGCGCTGTCCGGCCTGCCGGCGACCCGTGACGCGCACGTCGAGGTCGGGCACCGTACGGTCGATGAGCAGCCGCCGCTCCTCCGTCTCGAAGGTCTGGCCGCGGATGTCGGTGGCGACGACCGACCAGTCGTGGCGCCCTTCGGGGATCGGCTCGGGCAGGGTCGAGCGGCGCTCGGCCACCGGCGGGCCCAACGGCTGGCCGTTGAGCAGTGGCTGGTAGCTCACCGGGCCCCACAGGTCGACGGTGTCGGCCCAGGTCAGGACATTGTCCTCCAGTGGTCGCCAGTTGCGGCCGGTGTAGCCGTTGAAGAAGCCGGGCGACCGGTCGTGCACGCCGTAGGTCAGCGTCTGTGCGCCGGGCGGGCCCTGGACCCAGACCACCACGGCGCCAAAGGCACGGTCCACGCTCGCATCCAGGCCCTTCCCGGCATCGACCGGGCCGGCCCCGGCGGCCGAGAGCACGGCCTCGTCGCCCAGTGCGGGATCCCCGCCGCCCTCCTCGCGGTCGCCGGCGATCGACGGCCGTGCACGCACGTCCTGCCCGGTCAGGTAGGCGACCAGGCCGTCGTCGTTCTCGCTGAGCACGGGCACCGGTGCGGGCGGGACGCCGAAGGCGGGTGTGAGGGTCTGCGTGGGCAGGAACGCGTCGAAGCGCAGCCGGGCGGCGCGCACGATGCCGCCGTCCCCGGCGCTGGAGGCGAGACCAACGCCGCGGCCGTTGAGGTCGATGGCCGGCGCCGTCGCGCCGCCGCCCCTCGCCCCCACGCCGTCGACAGCCACCGGCGGCTCGAACTCCGTGCCGCGCATGCGCCGGGCGACCACCCGGTTGTTCGGGCCTGCGACGGCCTGGCGGAAGGCCACCCACGCGAAGGAGGAGTCGAACTCCATGTCGACCTCGGGCAGGTCGGCGGACACCGGCGCGGCCCCGTCGATCGCAGTGCCCGAGAGCTGTTGGGGAAGCTGGGACATCTGGGTGCGAAACAGCTTGCGCGCCCAGACCTGGTCGGCCTCGCCCCACGCCACGATGGCGAACCCGTCGGCGGCCGCCGCCACCCGGGGGCGGCCGGTGCCCGTGCCCGCGTCGTTCCCCGGCGCGATGTCCAGCACACCGTCGAGCGCGCTCCAATTGCCCGCACGGTCGACGCTGGCGGCGCGCAGGTCGGCGGCGCTGGAGCCCGGCTGCACCCACACGAGGTAGCCCTTGGCGCCGACGCCCAGCGCGACGTCGGGGTTGGACGCCGCGCCCGCGATGGCCTGCGGCGTGCCGAAGCCCTTCCCTGGCATGCGGTTGACCACGTGGAGGGTGCCGCCGTTGACGAAGGCCACGGCGAGGCGACCCCCGTCGTCGGCGGCCACCACGGGTTGGCTGCTGGCCGCCCCCAGGCCCGCGTCGACGCGCTCGGGCGTCTGGAAGCGCCCCCCGACGAAGCGCGCGACGAAGACGTGATCGACCCCCGCGTCGGGCTTCAGGTAGGCGACGGCGCCGGTCCCGTCGGGCGCAAGCTCCACCTCGCCCAGCGCGGTGATGGCGCTGGGGCCGTCGATCGGCTCGCCCGGGAAGAACGCGGCCTGGGCGCTCGCGGGAGCGGTCAGCGCCGCCGCGACAGCGAGGGTGAGAACGTAGCGGCGCATGGTCGGGCGTGAACTCTAGGGATTAGCGAGGACGGCTTCGGCAGTTGCCTCCAGGCGCCACCCCTCGAGCTCCGCCGCCTGGCGCGCATCGTCCCAGCCCAGCTCCCTGCCCATCGCCCGTACCACGCGCCGTGCCGTCGCCCCGCCGGCCTCCACGTCGCGGGCGGCGAGCAGGCCCAGGCGCGTGCGGCGCAGCAGGACGTCGCCCAGGTGGTTGGCCTGCTCGTGGCGGACGGCATGCACCGCCTCGGCCAGCGGGTCGGGCAGGTCGGCGACGATGGGCTGGGCCAACTCCCCGTGCTCGCCCGCGGCCGCGAGCACGTCGCGCGCGATGTGGCCGTACCGTGCGGCCAGCGCGGCGTAGGCGGCCTCGGGCAGCCCCTCCACCCGCGGCAGCGCGGCCGCGTCGACGGGAGCCCCGAGCGGGATGACATGGGTACGGCACGGCGCATCGCGCGCCTCGCGCTCCACGAGACGGTCGACGGCCATCTTGGCCATCCGCCGCCACGTGGTGAGCTTCCCGCCGGTGATGGTGACCATGCCGCTGGAGGTCTCGTAGAGCTCGGCCTTGCGCGAGATGTCCACCGACTTGCGCGGGTCCCCCGTGGTGATGAGGGGCCGCACGCCGGCGTAGGCGCCGGTCAGGTCGCCGGGCCCCAGGTCCGTGGCGAAGAACGCGTTGGCCGCCTCAAGGAGGTAGTCAACGTCGTCGTCGTCGGCGCGCACGTGGTCGAGGTCGCCCTCGTAGTCCTTGTCGGTGGTGCCCAGCAGCG
The DNA here is from genome assembly GCA_037721455.1 of Solirubrobacteraceae bacterium. Classification (GTDB taxonomy): domain Bacteria; phylum Actinomycetota; class Thermoleophilia; order Solirubrobacterales; family Solirubrobacteraceae; genus Siliceabacter. Next base: position 7,376 of record JBBJOB010000046.1, read on the forward strand.
AGCGCCCCAGCCAGGGCAGCGCGAAGATCGTGCGCCCGTCGCCGGCGGGGACGATCGCCCCGCCGACCAGCGGCAGATCGTCATGGCGCACGGTGAGGTGGGTCCCCCGGCTGGGGCGGATGCGCGGCACCTCGGCCTCGTCGTGCAGCTCGTGGGGGCGCAGGCGGTCGGCCCACACCCCCGTCGCGTTGACCACGTTGTCGGCGCGCACGGTGAAGGCCCCGCCGCCCAGCAGGTCGCGCACGTGCACCCCGGCGGCCCGGCCGGCCTCCTCGTGCAGGCCGGTCACCTCCAGCCGGTTGGCGCACACCGCACCGAAGCGCTCGGCCTCGGCCAGGACGGTGAGCACGAGGCGGCTGTCGTCGGTCTGACAGTCGTAGAACAGGTAGCCGCCGGTGGGCTCCCGGGCGGCCAGCGCGGGCAGCAGCTCGACGACCTCGTCGCCGGGGATCGTGCGGTGGCGGTCGGGGCTCCACTCCGCCCCGTTGGCACCCCTGCGCCCGCGCAGGCGCTCGCGGGCCATGACGTCGTAGAGGTTGAGGCCCACTCCGGTCAGGCGGTCGGGGCGCGCCCCCTCGAAGGCGGCCACCACGAGGGGCAGCGGCGTGACCAGGTGCGGGGCGAGGGCGACCATGAGCTGGCGCTCCAGCAGCGCCTCGCGGACCAGCCCCAGGTCGAAGTTCTGCAGGTAGCGCAAGCCGCCGTGCACCAGCTTGGAGGAGCGGCTGGACGTCCCTGAGGCGTAGTCGGCACGCTCGGCCAGCGCCACGCTGTAGCCGCGGCTGGCGGCGTCGAGGGCCACGCCGGCCCCCGTGATGCCACCGCCGACCACCACGACGTCGAACGGCTCGCCGTCCATCGCGGCCAGGGCGTCCGCGCGGGCGATCACGCGGTGAGTCTAGGCCTCCCCGGCCCCCCTTGGCGGCCCGCCGCCTCGCGGCTCCAGAGGCTCGCCATCCGGGTGATCGTGTCGTCCTCGCGCGTGCTGCTAGCGGGTGCCAGCAAATTGCTAGCAGGCGCTGGCAGCACTCCGACAGGCGTGTCGGGTACGACGGCCGACCGTGCTGACCCGATCGACCGGATAGGGTCCCGCGCCGCAATGGGGACCGCACTGCTCACCGGCTTCCCGGGGTTCATCGCAACGCGCCTGGTCGCGCGCCTGCTGGCCGACGACCCCGATCTGCGCATCGCGGCGCTGGTCGAGAAGCGAATGTCGACCCGGGCCGGCGAGGTGGCATCCGGACTGGAGCACGCCGACCGCGTGGAGATCCTCACCGGCGACATCACCGAATCGCGGCTCGGGCTCGCCCCGGCCGACCACGACCGCCTCGCCGCCCAGGCCACCCAGGTGCACCACCTGGCCGCGATCTACGACCTCGCGGTGCCCTCCGCCCTGGCTGAGCGCGTCAACGTCCAAGGCACGCGCAACGTCGTGGCCTTCTGCGCCGCCGCACCGGACCTCGACCGCCACCACTACATCTCCACCGCCTACGTGGCCGGCTGCCGCCACGGCGTGGTGCGAGAGGGCGAACTGGAGCACGGGGCCGGGTTCAAGAACCACTACGAGTCCACCAAGCACGACGCCGAGGTGGTCGTCCGCCGCTCGATGGGCGACGTGCCCACGACGATCTACCGTCCCGCCATCGTCGTGGGCGACTCGCGCACGGGCGCCACCCAGAAGTTCGACGGCCCCTACTACGTGCTACGGATGCTCGACGTCCTGCGACGTCTGCGCCAGCCCGTCGCGCAGATCGGTCGCGGTGACGCGCCGTTCAACGTCGTGCCCATCGACTTCGTGATCGACGCGATCGCCACCGGGGTGGCCACGCCGGCGGCCAAGGGAGAGACGCTGCACCTCACCGACCCCGAGCCACTGAGCTCGGCGGCCCTCGTCGAGCTGCTGGCCACACGGTTTGGCGCCGCGCGGCCCTCCTACCGCCTCCCTCCCGCCCTCTTGGAGGCCTCGCTGCGCCTCGCGCCGGTGCGCGCGACCTTCGTCGGCGTGCCACCCGAGTCCATCCGCTACCTCAACCATTCAGTGCTCTTCGACACAGAGCGCGCGCAGGCGGTGCTCCAGCCGGCCGGCGTGCGCTGCCCGCACTTCCACGAGTACGTCGACGTCATGGTCGACTTCTTCACCGCGCACCGCAACGACCCGGCGCTGCGGCCGGGGGCCAAGGTCTAGAGGCGCGCCGGCTCGCGCGGGCCGGCATCCCACTCGCCGCGCACGCGGTCGAACTCGTCCCAGTCCAGGTCGGGCCCGTTGTGGCTGGGCGGCTCGGAGCCGGGGTCGCGGCGCGGCCCTCCGCCCCCTCCCCCTCCGCCGCCGCGGCGCAGCCAGCCCGCCGCGCACAGCCCTTCGACGCCGATTGCCATGGCGATGCCCGCGGCCGTGACCGAGTGCTGGCTGAGGAGGATGCCCGCGGCGTAGGCGGTTGTGCCGAGGCCGGCCAGCGCGGCGATGGTGGCCGAAGGGGCCCGCGAGCGCGGCGGCGGGCCGAAGAACGCCCAGCCGATCGAGACGACCAGCAGCACGGAGAGCGGGACGGCCAGCAGCAGGCTCACGAGAGCAACACCTCACCGCAATAGTGCCAGCCCGAGCGCCGCGCGAGACTGCGCCTCGCGCTGGTGGCCTCCGCGGTGCGCGCTGGTGACTCGCGACCGGCCATCGCGACCCGCCTACCCACCGTCGGTATCCAGGGACCGCTCGAGGACGGGTCGCAGGCCACCCTCCAGGGCCTGCTCGAAGGTCACCTCGGCTCGCGAGCCCTCCACGCGCACCGTGCCCAACTGGTTGCCGAACCAGGGCGAGGGGCGCTCGAAGCGCCACCGCACGGGCGGGTCGTCGACGCCGGCGGCGCGGGCCAGGGCGCGCCACAACGCCCACGGCACGCGTCCGAAGGCGCGGCGGGTGGTCATGCGCAGCTTGAGCGGCAGTGGGTTGCGCATCGGCGAGCAGGTCGCCTGCCACACGGCGCAGCGCACGCCGGCGGCCCGCGGGAAGGCCACGCGAGCGAGGTAACCGAAGTGCACATCCCCCGACAGGAGCGTGATGGTGGCCGGCGGGCGGCCGTGTGTGCCGGCACCCACCTCGCCCAGCAGCGCGAACAGCGCTGTGAACGAGCGCTGGAAGGCCGGCCAGTGCTCGAGATCCATGGCCTGGCGCAGACGCTCGCCCTGCCGCGCCGCCCACGATCCCCAGGCCCCGTCGCAGACCGCCTCGCTCCAGGCCTCGGCGTAGTGGATGGCGTGGGGTCCGATGATGGGCAGGGAACTGCCTACCAGCAGGTGACGCGCGCCGGCACCAGCGATCTGCTCAGCCATCCAGGTCCACTCCGCGTCGTCGAGCATGGCGCGCCGGCCCGGCTCGAGCTGCCGCCCCGCACGGCTGTCGACGACCACCACGCGCGCGCACCCGATGTCGCGGGCGAAGCTCCAGCGCGCGGTGGTGGGATCGTCGTCGGCCCGGCGCGCGTGCTCGCGTAGCACGACCGCTGCGTCGCCGTCGACGGCGCGGACCGCCTGCAGCACGGGGTCGCCCTCCAGATCCCCGGGCGAGAGGTTGCCCACGTGCTGGTAGCACCAGTAGCTCATAAGCGCACCCTCCAGACGCGGTGCCCACCAGGCCTTGGCGCGCATCTCCTCGAGCCAGGTGAGCGAGGCGTTCCAGTCGTCGTGGACCTCGTGGTCGTCGAAGATCATGACCACGGGGACCGTCGACAGCAGCCAGCGCACCGCCGGCTCGCTCCAGGCCTCCTTGTAGAGCCAGGTGTACTCCTCGAAATCGGCCACGGACTCGCCCGGCGGGAGCGACACGTCGCGGCGCTCGCGCAGCCGCGCCCGGGTCGCCTGCGAGGGCTCGTCCGCGTAGACCTGGTCGCCAAGGAGCAGGAGGAGGTCGAGGCGCCGGCGCTGGGGGTCGTCGGCCGCCCGCGCGGCCAGCGCACTCAGGGCGTCGGAGCCCTTGTCCTGCATCGTGCGACACGATCCGAAGGTCACGGTGCAAGCGTCGTCCCCGGGGATTCGCGTGTGGATGACGCTCGGGGGCTGCTGCGTGTCCGACGCCGGCCACACCACCTCGCCGTCCAGACGCACCTCGTAGGCGACCCGGTCGCCCGGCTCCAGTCCGGTGACGTGGACGAGCGCGAAGTGGTGGCCGGCGACGGCGAAGGTCGGCGCCCGGCAGCCCAGCACCTCGACGGTGCACGCAGCGTCGGTCTCGACCCACACGACGGCGTCGGTCTCCCCGGCGTGGCGCAGCAGCGGGCCGAGAGTCAGAGCGGGCACGCCGGAATGATTGCGCACCCGGGGCGGAGGAGAGTGGCTTTCGCCTCCGGTCCTCTCAAGTTCGGACCTCCGG
>JBBJOB010000260.1:0-3106 GCA_037721455.1 Solirubrobacteraceae bacterium
GCGCGCTCATCACACTCAGCGTCGCCTCAGCGCGCGCGCCACCGCGGCGGCCTGCGCTTGGCGCTCGGCTGCCTCTTCGGATGCGAGCTCGCGCCGCATCTGCTCCTCGGCCTGTCGATGGTGCTCGTCGGCCGCGGCGTCCACATGACGAAGCGCCTCCTCGTGGGCACGGCGCTCGGCGGCCGACAGAGCCTCCACGTGTTGCTCGCGGGCGCGCGTCTCCATGGCCGTCGCGCGCTCGCGCAGCTGCTCCATCGCGCTCGCGGCCCCCGCGACGTCGTCGGGGTCAAGCCGCCGCACGACTTCGGTGCTCAGCGGCGAGGGATCGTCGGTGGTCCCGGCCAGTCGCAGCAGGACCAGCTCGACATGTTGGCCCTCCGCGCCCGCCCACGCGGCGTAACGATCCCAGGGAACGTCCGTGTCGGCGTCCCCGCACGCCTGGGCCCAGATGGCTGTGAGCTCGTGGTGGCGGCGCTCCTGCGGCGACCAGGCCCAGGGCCACACCGCGGCCGCGCAGCCGGCGAGCAGGAGCGCGCCGACGACCGCGCCGACCGTCGCTCCCGGCTCCCCGGTGAGTGGCGCGGCGATAAACGGCGACGCGGCGGCGGCCCCGCCGAGCAGCACGCCCGCCGCCTTCCTCCCCCGCCGCTGGCGCTGCTCGAACGCACGCACGCGCGCCGCGGCGCGTACGTCAGGATCTGTCCTGTCGGCCTCCTCCACAGCCAGCGCGCCCTACGCGATCGCCACCACGATCGGGAGAAGAGCGACGGCCGCGAGCGCGACCCCGCAGCCGATCGCCTCGTCGACTCCGGAGCGATACTCCACCGCAGCGGCGGCGGTCGAGAACCGCGCGACGCGCTTCTCGCGCAGGTCGGCGACGCTCCCCAGGAACATCAGCACGAGCCCGAGTGCGACCGCGGCGTACACCAGGTTCACGAGCGCGTGGATCCAGAAGCCGGGAAACAGGTTCTCCAGCGCGCACTCGTCGCGGTCGGTGGCGTAGTCGTCGTCGCAGTCGGCCCAGATCTCCCCCACCGGCGGCATCCATGAGAACGGATCGACGAGCGCGGCGACCGAGATGAGGGCGGCCACGACGACCCCCAGGACGATCGCCACTCCCACCCACCCGAGGCAGCCGCTCGCGTCGTCTTTGTCCTGGGCGTCGCTCACGAGGAGAGCTCCTCCAGGTACTCACGGGCATCGGTCTCGAACGAGCCCTCCTCCTCGCAGGCCAGCGCCCGCTCGAAGGCGCTGCGCGCCTCGCCTTCGGCGCCCATGTCGACGCACGCGCGCCCCAGCCAGAACCACGCCCACGCGTTGGACGGCGTCAGCTCGGTGTAGCGCCGCAGGGCGTCATAGGCCTCGCGCGGGCGGCCCGCCTCGACGAGCGTGTACCCGAGGCCGAACAGCGCCTTCATGTCGCCGGCCTCCAACGCAAGGCGAAAGCTGCCCTCCGCCTCGACCACGTCCTTGTGGTCCTCGCCGCCGGCCGCGATCGCCGCGTGGAAGTGGAGGGCGTCGGCGGTCGGCTCGTTCTCGCGGTAGCGGCCCTGGACGGCGAGCAGGATCTCGCCGACGCTGACCCCGACGAGCCCGAGCGCCGGGACCCCGAAGCGCGGCCCCGACCAGATCTCATCCGACTCCAGAGCGAGGACGTCCACAGCATGAGGCTCGGCGACGCGGAACCCGATCACCGGACCGCCACTCGGTCCGTCGAGAAGGAACGCGATGCGCTCGTCCTCCTCGAGCACCGGACACTGCGCCGGCGGCAGACCGTCGTCGACGCGCCCGAAGGCGATCGCCGTCAGCGAGTCCCAGTAGGGATCGACGCTCAGGTGCAGCGGGATCGTCGTCGCGTTGGGCGGCAGTTCTTCGGTCACGCCGCCACCGTCCCCGTGCGCCCCGCGCGCCGGCGGACCCGGAATGGGCGGTTAGTGGTCAGGATCGGCATCGCACCCATCAGGTCGCGCCGAGCGCCCCGGATCTGACAGTCAGCCGAGCACGGCGCGTACCAGAGCGTCGATCGCGTAGACGTCGTTGCCCGCCGAAGGGACGGGTCGTCGAACACGCTCCGCGCGCTCGACGTCCAGCTCAGGCAATGCCTCAGCGATCTCGTCGGGCGTCATGAGGATCGCCGGGTCCTGTGGCCCGCCGTATCCCTCCTGGATGTTGGTCGGGTCATGGCCCACGACGAGCAGCGTGCCGCCTGAAGCAAGCGCTGCAGCGCCGCGGCGCAGGACATCGCGCATCGCCGCGCCGGCGATGTGCAGATAGAGAATCGCCACGAAGTCAAACGCGGCCGGCGGGGGCACGTAGTCGACCAGGTCGGCCCGCTGCCACCCCACCCAGACGCCGCGTTGCTCCGCGAGGCGCGCCGCCTTGTCCAAGCCCACCTGCGAGAAGTCCACGCCCGTCACCTGCCAGCCGCGCTGGGCCAGCCAGACCGCGTTGCGTCCTTCGCCGCACGCGAGATCCAACGCGCGACCGACGGCCAGACCCTCAGCCTCGGCGGCCAGGAACCTGTTCGCCTCGCTCGTCCAGACCAGCTCGCTGCCGGCGTAGCGACGATCCCATCCCGCGCTGTCCATCCCCACATCTTGGCGCCCACAGGAGGGCGCGGCGTCCGACGTGCGGCGTGACTTCGGTGCGTGGCCAAGAAGTTCCGAGAGGTGCGCAAGGCGCTGCGCGCGGAGGGCTGGACCAAGGTGCGTCAGACGGGTTCCCATGAGACGTGGGAGAGCGCCGACGGGGCACGGGTCGTCACCGTTGCTGGGTAAGGACTCCGATACGGTTCCTACTGGCACGCTGGCTGCGATCAGACGGGGCGACGGGACTGCGAGATCTGCGATGAAGGACTACCTCGTCATCTACGAGCAGGCTGAAGACGGTGGCTGGGACGCCCACAGTCCTGATGTGGACGGCGTCTTCGCGCTGGGTCAAACGCGCGCAGAGGTCGAGTCGCGGATGGCCGAAGCGCTCTCCGCGCATCTCGCGCATCTACGCGCGTCCGGTCGACCCGTTCCCGATCCGCACACCGACGCCGGCCGAGTCGCGGCCTAGCTTGGCCGCGGGCGGGCGGACGTCCACCAGGGGGTGTGGGCGACGC
>JBBJOB010000047.1:0-11684 GCA_037721455.1 Solirubrobacteraceae bacterium
TCCGGTCGAACCGGCGCCCGTGGAGCCCACGCCCGTCGAGCCGCCGCCCGCCGCGAGCGACGGCGACGGCTAGCGGGTCGGGCGGGGAGTGTCCAGGCCGGGCGGCCAGGGCTTGGACACGTAGCGGCTGCCCGCCGCGCAGAAGCGCCAGGGCAGGTCGGCTGCCTTGGTGATGCCAATGCGCGTGCTGGTCCTCAGCGCGGGTGGGACGCCCTCGGGTGGCAGCAGCACAATCGGCCCGTCGCGCAGGTCCGTCCCGTTGCGCCACAGGCCGATGCCCAGCGCCTGGGTGAGCTTGCCCGGGCCCGAGCACAGGGCCTCGAGGTCCTCGCAGCCGCGCCGGGCGCGCATGGCCTCGAGATCGTCGACCGGCTCCAATGCGCGGATGAGCACGGCGGCGCCCACGTCGGGTGGTTCGACGACCACGTTGAGCAGGGCATGGACGCCGTAGGAGCGATATACGTAGGCCGTCCCGGGCGCGCCGAAGAGGACATGCGTGCGCGCCGTGCGGCCCACGTGGGCGTGGCAGGCGGCCTCGCGCTCGTGGTAGGCCTCGGTCTCCACGATGACCCCCGCTGCTCCCTCGTGCACCACCGTGAAGCCCACCAGTGCCCGGGCCGCCCCGACGACCGGGAGCGCGAGGACGTCGTCGAGGGTCCACGGTCCGGAGGGGACACGTGCGGAGGCTCCGTGAAGCGCGCTCCCGGCGTTGCGCGGCCCCACCGCGCCGCGCCGGCTCACTGCCCCAGGGCGGCACGGGCCCGCTCGAGCTGCTCGCGCACGCGGGCCAGGGCGGTGCCGCCCTCGCTGACCTTGGACTCCAGCCAGGCCGCCGGGCGCAGCACTTCCGCCACCTCGGCGGGGTCGAGCGGGGCCGGGAGCTCCTCCGGGCGAAGCTGCGCGAGGGTCCGCCCCGAGTCGACGGCCGTTCGCACGAGCCCGGCCACGACGCCGTGGGCATCACGGAAGGGCACGCCGTGGCGCACGAGCAGGTCGGCCAGGTCGGTGGCGGCGATGAGGTCGTCGCCCGCCGCGGCGGCCATGCGCTGGCGGTCGAAGCGCACGCCCTCGACCATTCCTCGCGCCGCGACAAGGCACAGTTCGAGCGTGTCAACGGCGTCGAAGAGGTGCTCCTTGTCCTCCTGGAGATCCTTGTTGTAGGTCAGCGGCAGCGCGTGGAAGACGCCGTGCAGCGCGCCCAGGTGGCCGGCTACGCGCGGCGCCTTGGCCCGCAGCAGCTCAGCGGCATCGGGATTCTTCTTCTGGGGCATGATCGACGAGCCCGAGGTCCAGGCGTCGGACAGCTCGCAGAAGCCGAACTCGGCGCTGGACCACAGGACCAGCTCGGCGCCCAGGCGGGACAGATGGGTGGCGCAGGCGCTCGCCGCGTGCAGGAGATCGAGGACGAAGTCGCGGTTGGAGACCGCGTCGATGGAGTTGGGCGCGACTTCGGCGAAGCCCAGCTCGCTCGCCACGGCCGCCCGGTCGGTGGCGAAGTTGACTCCGGCCAGGGCGCCGGCGCCGAGGGGCAGCGCGCGGGTCTGGTCCGCGGCGAAGGCCAGGCGCTCGCGGTCGCGCAACAGCATCCAGACGTAGGCCAGCAGGTGGTGGGAGAGGTAGACGGGCTGCCCGCGCTGCAGGTGGGTGTAGCCGGGCAGGGCCCAGTCGAGGTGGCGCTGCGCCGCGTCCACGAGCGCCGCCGCGAGGTCGGTGACCAACTCGCTCGCCCGCCCGGCCGCCTCGCGCACGAACAGCGCGACGTCGGTGGCCACCTGGTCGTTGCGAGACCGCGCGGTGTGCAGGCGGCCGCCGGCCGGCCCGGCCAGCTCGATCACCCGGCGCTCGATGGCCATGTGGACGTCCTCGTCGCCGGACGCGAAGGGGAAGCGCTCGCCTAAGAGCTCCTGCTCCACGGTGTGCAGGGCGGTGAGGATCGCGTCGCGGTCGGCCTCGTCGATTATGTGCTGGGCGGCGAGCATGCGGGCGTGGGCGCGCGACTGCGCGACGTCGAAGGGCCACAGGCGCACGTCGAAGGCCAGCGAGTCGTTGAGGGCCTTGAAGGCCGCGTCGGGGTCCGCGGCGGTGCGCGCGGCCGAGAAGCGCACGGGGTCGCCCGGGGTCGCAGAGGGCTCCTCACCGTGGACGGGACGGCTCGGGACGGCGTCCGGCCCCTCGCGAGGCTCGCTCATCGCCCGAGCACCTCGCGCACCGCCTCGGCCACCCGGGCGACCTGCCCCTCGGTCATAGCGGGGAAGAACGGGAGCGCCACCGAGCGTGCGGCGACGTCCTCGCAGACGGGGAACTCGCCCTCGCGGTGGCCGAAGGCCTCGCGGTAGAAGCTCATGAGGTGGATCGCCGGCAGGTAGGGCTTGGAGGCCACGCCGTGCTCGCGCAGCGCCCGGATGACGTCGTCGCGCGGGTGGTCGCGCGGCACCTGGACGACGAAGACGAACCATCCGCGCAGGTTCCCCCCGATGTCCTCGCAGGGCAGCTCGAGCCCCTCGATCCCGGCCAGCGCCGCGCGGTACGCGGCGGCGACGCGGGCGCGGTCGGCCAGCATCCCGTCCAGGCGGTCGAGCTGGGCGAGGCCCAGCGCACAGGCCAGGTCGCTGAGGCGGTAGTTGAAGCCCAGGCGGTCGTGGTCCAGCCAGCCCATGTCGGGCGCGCGGCCCTGGTTGCGCTCTGAGTCCAGGCGGGCCTTCACCGAAGCGTCGCCCGTGGTGACCATCCCGCCCTCCCCCGTGGTCAGCTGCTTGTTGGCGTAGAAGCCGAAGGCCGCCGGGTGACCGCGCCCGCCGACCGAGTGGCCGTCGCCATGGACGGCGCCGAGAGCCTCGCACGCGTCCTCGACGATGGGCAGGCCCAGACGCTCGAAGGCGGGCAGGTCGGCCGGGTAGCCGAAGATGTGCACCGGTAGGACCGCCGCCGTGCGCTGCGTGACGGCGGCCGCCGCGGCGGCGGGGTCGAGGTTGAGCGTGACCGGGTCGATGTCGGCGAAGACGGGCCGTGCGCGCTCGAAAAGGCAGGCGTTGGCGCTGGCCACGAACGAGAAGGGCGAGGTGACCACCTCGTCGCCGTCGTGCACGCCGACGGCACGCAGGGCGAGGTGCAGACCGGCTGTGCCGCTGGACACCGCGCTGGCGTGCGCCACGCCCTGCCGGGAGGCGAAGGCCGCCTCGAAGGCGGGGACGCGCGGGCCCAGCGAGAGCTGGCCGGAGCGCAGCACCTCCAGGACGGCGTCCTCCTCCTCGGGGCCGAGCACGGGCTGAGCTAGCGGAACGGCCTCGCGGTGGGCGGCGGCGCTCACGCGGTCAGCGGCTGCGACGCGGCGGGGCGGCGGCCGGGCTGCATCCGCGCCTCGAGCGAGTCGACCAGCGCCTCCCACGAGGCCTCGATGAGGTTGGTCGACACGCCGATCGAGCCCCACACCTCGTCGCCGTCGGACGCGTCGATGAGCACGCGGATGACCGCGTCGGAGCCGTGGCTCTCGTCGAGGATGCGCACCTTGAAGTTGACCAGGTCGATGTCGGCCAGGTGGGGATGGATCGCCGTGATGGCGCCGCGCAGCGCGGCGTCCAGTGCGTTGACCGGGCCGTTGCCCTCGGCGGTGTACACGTGGCGTACGCCACCGGCCCACAGCTTGATCGTGGCCTCGGTCTCCGCGCGCCCGTCGGCGCGCTTCTCGACCAGCACGCGCCAGGACTCCAGGCGGAACAGCGGCTCGTAGGTGCCGGCCTCGCGGCGCATGAGCAGCTCGAAGGAGCCGTCGGCGGCCTCGTACTGGTAGCCCGCGTGCTCCAGTGCCTTGACGCGCTCGACCACCTGCGCGGCCCCGGCGTCGTCGAGGGCCAGCCCGGCCGCCTCGGCCTTTACCAGCACCGTGCCCCGGCCCGACAGCTCGCTGACCAGCGCGTCGCGGCGGTTGCCCACCAGCGCCGGGTCGAGGTGCTCGAAGGACGTGGCCTCCCTACGCACCCCGGCGGCGTGCAGCCCGGCCTTGTGGGCGAAGGCATGCTTGCCCACGTAGGGCTGGGCGGGGTCGGGGGTGCGGTTGAGCAGCTCGTCGGCGAAGTGAGCGACCTCGGTCAGGCGCGCGAGCTGCTCGTCGGTCACCACGCGGATGCCCATCTTGAGCTGCAGGTTGGCCAGGACGGTGACCAGGTTGGCGTTGCCCGTGCGCTCCCCCACGCCGTTGAGCGTGCCCTGCACCTGCGTGGCGCCGGCCTCGACGGCGGCCAGCGAGTTGGCCACGGCGCAGCCGGCGTCGTCGTGGCAGTGGATGCCCACCGCGACACCGTCCAGCACGGCGAGGACCTCGCCGACCACAGCGCCCAGGCGGCCGGGCAGCGTGCCGCCGTTGGTGTCGCACAGCACCACACGCTCGGCGCCCCCGCGGACCGCCGCGCGCAGGCACGCCATGGCGTAGTCAGGGTCGGCGGCGTGGCCGTCGAAGAAGTGCTCGGCGTCGAAGAGCACCTGCTTGCCCCGGGCGGCCAGGAAGGCCATCGACTCCTCGATCATCGCGAGGTTCTCGTCTCGCGCGACGCGCACGACCTTGTCGACCTGCATGGCCGATGCCTTGCCCACCAGCGTGCACACCCGCGCGAAGCAGCCGGCCAGGACCTTCAGGCCCTCGTCCTCGTCGGCGGCCACGCCGGCGCGCCGGGTCATGCCGAAGGCCACGACGCGGGCGTGGCGCAGCTCCTCGCCCGCAAGCAGCTCGAACAGCCGGCGCTCCTTGGGGTTGGACGACGGGAAGCCGGCCTCGATGAGGTCGACGCCCAGCTCGTCGAGGCGGTGCACCACGCGCAGCTTCTCGTCGGCGGTGAGGGTCATCCCTCCCCCGCCCATGCCGTCGCGCAGCGTCGCGTCGTAGAGCTCGACGGTGGTGGTCAAGAGGGCGCCGAGGCTTCCATACCCAGCTCGGCTTCGCCTTCGCGGGCACAGGCCGGCACCGGGTCGAGCCACGCGTGGTAGCGCTCGTCGCGGCCGTGCAGGGCATCGTCGAAGACCTGTTGGACGTGGCGGGTGACGGGGCCGGGCTCGCCCGGCCCCACGGGATGGTCGTCGATCTCGCGCACCGGGGTCAGCTCGGCGGCGGTGCCGGTGAGGAAGACCTCGTCGGCCAGGTAGAGCTCGGCGCGGGCCAAATTGCGCTCGATCACGCGGTAGCCCAGGTCGCGGGCGATCCGGATGACCGAGCGGCGGCTGATCCCGTCGAGGATCGACGCGTTGGTCGGCGGCGTGAGGATCTCCCCGTCACGCACGATGTAGATGTTCTCGCCCGTGCCCTCGCACACGTTGCCGTGCTCGTCGAGCAGGATGGCCTCCTCGTAGCCCGACTTCTGCGACTCGATCTTGGCCAGCACGGAGTTGAGGTACTGGCCGGAGGCCTTGGCCGCGGGGATGAGGGAGTCGGGGCTGATGCGCCGCCAGCTCGACACCTTGGCGCGGATGCCGTCGCGCTTGCCCGTCTCGCCCAAGTAGGCGCCCCACTCCCAGGCGGCGATGGAGACCTCCACGGGCGCCTCGAGGGGGTTGAGACCCATCTGGCCGTAGCCCCGGTAGACGATCGGGCGGATGTAGCAGGCGCGCAGGCCGTTGCGCGCGACCAGCTCGAGGGTGGCCTGGCGCAGCGTCTCGCGCTCGAAGGGCACGGGCATGTAGTAGAGCTGGGCCGAGCGAAAAAGACGCTCGATGTGGTCCTGGTGACGGAACACCGCAGGGCCGAGCTGCGTGTCGTAACAGCGCACGCCCTCGAAGACGCCGGTGCCGTAGTGCAGGCCGTGCGTCAGGACGTGGACCTTGGCGTCCTCCCACGGGATGAGCTCGCCGTTCATCCAGATGAGATCCGCCTGCTTCACGTCGTACGCCTTTCAGAGGTGGTCGAGGACGGCCCGGGTGGCCTCGTTCGTCGTGGCCGTGCCGCCCAGGTCGCGGGTGCGCAGCCCGGCGTCCAGCGCCCGGTCCACCGCCGATTCTAGGGCCGCCGCCTGCGCCTGCAATCCCAGACCGTGATGGAGCATGAGCGCCGTGGAGAGCAGCATGGCCAGCGGGTTGGCGGCGCCGGTGCCCGCGATGTCGGGCGCCGAGCCGTGCACGGGCTCGAAGAGCCCGGGCTGATCAGGCTCCCCGAGGCTGGCGCTGGGGAGCATCCCGATGGAGCCGGTGAGCATCGCCGCCTCGTCGCTGAGGATGTCGCCGAAGAGGTTCTCGGTCACGATCACGTCGAAGGCGGCGGGGCGCGACACGAGCGCCATGGCGGCGTTGTCGACGAGGATGTCCTCCAGCTCCACGTCGGCGAACTCTGCCGCGTGGACCTCGTGGACTACCTGGCGCCACTGGCGGGAGGTCTCCATGACGTTGGCCTTGTCCACGCTGGCCACGCGATTGCCTCGGGTACGCGCTGCCTCGAACGCGACGCGGGCGATGCGCTGCACCTCGGCGACCGTGTAGTGGCAAAGGTCGCTGGCGTCGGTGGCCGTGCGGGTCTTCTCCCCGAAGTAGATGCCGCCCGTGAGCTCGCGCACGACGAGCAGGTCGGTGCCCTCGATGCGCTCGCGGCGCAGCGGGCTGGCGTCGTAGAGCGCCGGGAGCGGGCGGACGGGGCGCAGGTTGGCGAACAGGCCCAGGGCCTTGCGCAGACCCAGCAGCCCCTGCTCGGGGCGCGGGGCGTCGGGGTCGGTGGTGTCCCACTTCGGGCCGCCCACCGCGGCCAGGAGGATGGCATCGGCTCGCCTGCACGCCTGCGTCGTCTCATCCGTGAGCGCGGTGCCGTACGCGTCGATGGCCGCGCCGCCGAAGATGTGCTCCTCGATCGTGTACTGGACGCCCAGCGCGTCGAGCGCCTGGAGCGCGGCGCCCATGATCTCGGGGCCGATCCCGTCCCCGGGCAGCGTGACGAGGCGGTGGCTCATGGTGTCGGTGCCTCCAGCTCGAAGCCCTCGCGGGCGAAGTGGTCGTCGAACGCGAAGGCCCGGCGGATGTTGCGCCGGCGCATGAGCTCGAAGCTCGTGTGGTCCACCAGAGAGACATCGCGGGAGCCGCGCAGCGTGGCGTCGAGTGCGGCGCCGTGGAGGTCGGCATCGACCCAGGTGATGGTGAGGACAGGGAAGATCTCATCGCGCAATCGGCGTACCGGCTCGAGGCCGCCACGAGCCTGCGCGAGCGCGACCGTCTCGACCAGGACATGGTCATGGGTGAAGAGCCACTCGCGCGCGTCCTGAAGCCCGGCGAGGATCTGCCGGGCACGCAGATGACGAGGATCCTCTTCGCTGACCAGCGCGTAGAGCGCCGAGGTGTCCACGAAGACGGCTATGAGCCGTAGATGTCGGCGAGGTACTCGTCGTGGCGCTCGGCCACGTCGGCCGCATCGCCCTTGATGATGCCCACCGCATCCCAAGCGCGCTCGTAGCGCTCGGCCAGTGTCGGCCCGTTGGTGCGGATCACCTCGTCGGCGCCGCGGCGCAGCAGTTCGGAGACCGAGACTTCCTTCTCCCTGGCCAACGACTTGAGGTCGCGGACCTGCTCGTCGGTGAGCTGCACCTGGACGCGCTGCATGACGTCAGCCTACCGGATCTGACGGCATGCGGGCGACGATGTTGAGGCGCACGTAGTCCAGCTCTCCGTCCACGCGCTGCGCGACCGCGGCGGCGAAGCGCTCGTGCTCGGCCTCGGGCAGGCGCTCGAGGTAGGGGCCCAAGCAGATCGTGCGCAGGTAGGTCTCGACGTCGTCCGGCCTGACCGGCCAGGGCTCCAGCCAGCACTGGACCCCGGTGAAGCCGGCGGCGCGCAGGCGCTGCGCGGTCTCGTCGGGGCCGGCGAAGTTCCACGGGCCGCTCCAGCCGGCGAAGTGCTCGCGAAGCGCGGGGTCGGCTGCGACGATCGCGTCCGCGGCGGCCTGCACGCCGGCCACGTTGCCCTCCCCGCCGCACTGGGCACTCAGGCGCCCACCCAGGCGGAGGACGCGAGCGAGCGCGGCGAAGAGCGCGTCGTGATCGGGCACCCAGTGGAAGACGGCGTTGGAGAACGCTGCGTCGACGGGCTGCGCGAGGCTCAGCGCAGCGAGGTCCTGGTGGTGAACCTCGGCGCGCTCGGCCGGGAGCGCCGCGCGGGTGTGCTCGACCATGCCCGCGTCGGCGTCGACCGCCACCACCCGGCCTTGAGGCAGGCGCTCTAGCAGCGCGGCGGTGACCCGCCCGCTGCCACAGCCCGCGTCCAGCACGGTCTCGTCGCCGCGCAGCTCCAGGCGGTCGAGGACCGCCTGCGCCATCTCGGCCTGCGGGCAGGAGGTCGTGTGGTAGGTGCTCGCGTCCCAGGCGCGCGCCTTCATAGGGCGGTTGTCACCGGACCTTCGCGCTCGCGGTCGCGCTCGTAGGCGTCGATCGCGTCGACCTGGGCGAGGCTCACGCCGATGTCGTCGAGGCCATTGAGCAGGCGGTGCTTGAGGTCCTGGTTGATCTCGAACCGAGCGACGGCGCCCGCCCAGCGGACCTCCTGGGCGTCGAGGTCGACCTCGGCCTCGCCGGCCTGTGCGATGGCCTGCACGTCGGCCTCGTCGAGCTCCACCGGCAGCAGGCCGACCTTCGTGCAGTTGGACTTGAAGATGTCGGCAAAGCTCGGTGCGATGAGCACCCGGAAGCCGTAGTCCTCAAGGCCCCACGGCGCGTGCTCGCGGCTGGAGCCGCAGCCGAAGTTGCGCCCGGTCACGAGGATCGGGTTGGCCGGCAGGTCCCAATCGGGCTCCTGGGCCCAGTCGAAGAACAGGAACTCGCCGAAGCCCGTGCGCTCCACGCGCTTGAGGAACTGCTTGGGCATGATCTGGTCGGTGTCCACGTCGTCGCGCAGGAGCGCGGAGACCTGGCCCTTCACGGTCGTGATCGGCTCCATCGCCATGAGGCTCAGCTCCAGTCGCGGATGTCGACGAAGTGGCCCTCGATGGCCGCGGCGGCGGCCATCTGCGGGCTGACGAGGTGGCTGCGCGCGCCGCGGCCCTGGCGACCCTCGAAGTTGCGGTTGGAGGTCGACGCGACCCGCTCGCCGGGCGCGGCGATGTCGGGGTTCATGCCCAGGCACATCGAGCAGCCCGCGCCGCGCCAGTCGAAGCCCGCGGCGCGGAAGACCTCGTCCAGGCCCTCCCGCTCGGCCTGGGCCTTGACCTGGGCGGAGCCGGGGACGACCATCGCGTCCACGCTCGTGGCGACCCTGCGACCCTTGACCACCTCCGCGGCGACGCGCAGGTCGCCGATGCGGCTGTTGGTACACGACCCGATGAAGACGCGATCCAGGCGGATGTCCCGGATCGGCGTACCGGGGCGCAGGTCCATGTACTTCAGGGCACGCTCGTCGCCCTCGCCCCGCGGCTGCGGGACGCTGTCGGCCACCCCGACGACCATCCCGGGCGTGGTGCCCCAGGTGACCTGTGGGCTCAGCGCGGCGGCGTCGACCACCATCTCGCGGTCGAAGGAGGCCGCTTCGTCGGTGCTCAGGTCTTGCCACTCGTCGGGGATCGCGATCCCGGCGCGCTCCGCAACCCACGCGAAGGTCGTCTCGTCGGGGGCGATCATCCCCGCGCGCCCGCCGCCCTCGATGGTCATGTTGCACACCGTCATGCGTCCCTCCATGGAGAGGCTCTCGATGGCGGGGCCGGCGTACTCCACGACGTGGCCGGCCGCGCCGGATACGCCCATCTGGCCGATGGTGGCCAGGATGAGGTCCTTGGCGGTGACGCCGAAGCCCGGCTGGCCCTCGTAGCGGATGCGCATGGCCTTGGGCTTGTCCTGGGCCAGGCACTGGGTGGCCAGCACGTGCTCGACCTCGCTGGTGCCGATGCCGAAGGCCAGCGCGCCGAAGGCGCCGTGGGTGGCGGTGTGGCTGTCGCCGCAGACGATGGTCATGCCCGGCTGGGTGACGCCCAGCTCCGGCCCGATGACGTGGACGATGCCCTGCTGGTCGGAGCCCAGGCTGTAGATCGGGATGCCGAACTCGGCCGCGTTGCGCTCCAGGGTCTCGACCTGCGTGCGACTCAGCGCGTCGGCGATGCGTGCCGCGACCGGCGTGCCGTCGGTGGGCACGTTGTGGTCGGCGGTGGCCAGCGTGCGGTCGGGGCGGCGCACGATGCGCCCGGCCAGGCGCAGACCGTCGAAGGCCTGCGGGCTGGTGACCTCGTGCACGAGGTGCAGGTCGATGTAGATGAGACCCGGCGCGACCTCGTGGCGCGCCCAGATCTTGTCGAACAGCGTCTGGGGCATCAGTGGTTCCTCCGGTGGGTCGTGCGGTGCGGGACTCGCCGGAGGGGGCACTCAACTCCTCCTCAGGCCGGCGGAGACGACGGCCAGGAAGGCCGTCTCGCCGTCGTCGGCATTCTCGAAGTGGTGGGGAAGGTCGGCGTCGAAGGTCACGCAGTCGCCGGCGCGAAGCTCGTGGCGCTGGCCATCGACGCGCAGGGCCAGCGTGCCGCGCTCCACGAACGCTATCTCCCGGCTCCCGGGCTCGTGGATGGGCGGGTCGCCGGGCCCCCCGGTGGCCGCGCCGGGCTGCAGCACGTGGCGGCTCAGCTCCGCGCGCTGACCGGGCAGCGCCGCGGTGAGCACCTCGGAGCGATGGCCGCGCACGCTGCCGCGGATCGACCGCCGCTCGCTCGCTCGCGTGATGGTCACGCTCCCGCTCTCGTCGAGACGCAGGAGCTGGCTGAGGCGCAGCTCGAGCCCCGCGGCGATCCGCGCGGCGACCTGCACGGTGGGGCTGGTCTCCCCCCGCTCGACCTGGCTGAGCATCGGCGCGGAGACACCGCAGCGGTCGGCCAGGTCGCGCAGGCTCAGGCCCATAGCGTCGCGCAGCGCGCGCACGCGGGGGCCGAGGGTGGCGGTGGCGTGGAGCTCCTCGGAGGTGGCGATCACCATTACGGTTGTACGTTATAGCATACGGCGGTATCGTGTCTGCGCATCTTGATGCACTACCGGCGACATTTGGATGTACCATCAGCGTCATGAGGACCACCATTACCTTGGACGACGATGTCGCCGCCGCTGTTGATCAGCGTCGCCGAGAGGGGGACAAGGGGGTCAGCGAGGTCGTCAACGATCTCGCGCGCAAGGGGCTGACGGTCACGGAGCCGCGAAAGGCGTTCGTACAGCGGACGCACAGCGTGGGTCTGAAGGTCGACGTCAGCAACGTCGCTGAAGCCATCTCCTGGGCAGAGGGCGACGACTGGAAGTGATGCTGGTCGATGCCAACATCCTGCTCTACGCCGTCGACGACAGGAGCCATCATCACCCCACCGCCACGGCCTGGCTGGACGAGCAGCTGAACGGATCTCGGCCCGTCGGGCTCCCCTGGGCATCACTCGGGGCCTTCCTGCGCGTCATCACCAATCGTCGTATCGCGGAGGACCCTCTCAGCGCCGAGCAGGCCTGGGGGCACGTGAGCGATTGGCTCGCCAGTGACGTCGCATGGGTCCCCGCACCGACCGCCAGGCATGCGGAGGTTCTCGGCGATCTGGTGATCCGCCATCGGATCACTGGAGACCTCGTACCCGACGCCCAACTCGCGGCACTGGCCATCGAGCACGGCCTGACGGTCTACTCGGCCGACTCCGACTTCGCGCGCTGGCCCACCGTGTCCTGGGTTGACCCGCTGCACTGACGCCTACGGCGTCGCCACCGCCTCCGGCGCGGGGTCGGGCG
>JBBJOB010000261.1:0-3103 GCA_037721455.1 Solirubrobacteraceae bacterium
GAGGTCCGCGGTCAGCTCGGCGCAACGACGCGCGCGGGCCCGCTCGACCTCCAGGCCGGCGGCGGTCCCCACCACGCGCCGCCGCGCCGTAGAGCGCCTGGCGGGACACGTCGTCCGCGCCGTCGTTGTAGGTGCGCAGGTAGGCGGCGATTACCGGGGATACCGAGCGCGGCTGGTCGCCGAACGGCTCGCCGGCGAGCATGGAGGCCAGCTCCAGCACGCAGGCGCCGTCGGCCGGTGTGTCGTGCTTGCCGCGGGCGAGGCGGACGGTCTGGTGGGACGGGGCGAGGCGCTCGGACATCTCGGCGCTCCTCTGCGGGCGGGCGGTGGTGGCCCTGGAGCGGATACCCGTCGCGAGAGCGGCCTCAACCTCCCCCGAGGTCAGTCCACCGGGTGCGTCGCGCGCTTGGGTGGCGCCGTGCCGAACACGGTGTCCCAGTAGGGCGCGCTGACCCCGAAGGCGGTCGTGTCGTCCTGGAAGTGGTGGCGCATGTGCGCCTCGCGCAGGTGGCGCCCGATGCGCCCCTGCGGCGCGCGGTGGTGCAGCCAGAAGTGGGTCATGTCGTAGGCGAGGTAGCCGGCCAGGAAGCCGCTGCCCACGGCCGCCCACAGCGCGTCGCCCAGGACGAGCCAGAACACGAGCAGGAAGAGCCCGGCCAGCGGCACCGACGCCGATGGCGGCATGACCAGGCGTCCCGGGTCGCTGGGATGGTCGTGGTGCACCCCGTGGATCAGGTGGTGCGCCCGCGCGCCGATGCCGCCCGCGGGCTCGAAGTGGAAGACGACCCGGTGCAGCCAGTACTCGGTGAGGGACCACAGCAGGTAGCCGACGACGACCAGGCCACCCAGCGTGAGAGCGCTCACCTCTGCGGCTCCGAGGACGGCCAGGCCGGCGATCGCCGGGAGGAAGATGACCACGGGCACGCTCGGGTGCACGCGCGTGAGGCGGTCCATCCACGGGGAGGCGAACAGCGGCGGCGACGCGCGGAGCTGCTCGGCGCGGGAGGGGACGGCGGGCTGGGCGAGAGGGGTGGGGTCGGGCATGGCGCGAAGGGCCTGGTCGTTGCGATCTCGTGAACGGCAAGAGCCGGGTGCCCCGATGGTGTGCCATGCAACCCTACGCCTCGGCCGGGCTAGCGGGCAAGGTCGGCGTCGCCCGCGCGACGCCCGCGCGCGTGGGCCAGCGCGTCCTCCACGCAGGCGCGGCGGACCTCCTGCGGATCGACGGCGTAGGTCTGCGGGGTCCCGCCCGGCCCGCGGCGCACTGCTACCCGTACGCGCGCGAGGTGCATGGTGCCCAGCGCCTGGGTGTAGAGGTGGTTGGCCGCGCGGTCGGGGTCCTCCACGGCGAAGACGCCCTGGCGCGCCCCCTCGGCCAGCACGCCGGCCACGTGGCCCAGGCAGGTCGCCATGGCCTGGCCCAGGCGGAAGAGGACCGCGTCGCCGACCGCGTCGGCCAGCTCGGCGAAGGGCCGGCGCATGAGCGACAGCGCGCAGTCCAGGAAGGCGGGGAACTCCAGGCAGAACCCCGTGTAGCGCTCGGTCATCGCGCGCAGCGCCTCCTCGGGCGCCAGGGCCTGCGTGTCGACCTCGCCCAGCAGCGCGTCGAGGTCGTCGAGGTAGGAGCTGACCGTGTGCACGAACAGCTCCTCCTTGGAGGAGAAGTGGCGGTAGATGAGCGCCTTGTTGATGCCTACGGCACGAGCGATGTGGGCCACCCGCGCCTCCTGCACGCCCTCGGCATCGAACAGCGCGCGGGTGGCGTCGACGATCTCGCGCTCACGGTCGCGGGGGCGGACTCGGGGGGCCATGTCAGCGCAGTATCCACGGGTTTGACCATCGGTTCAACCGTCAGTTACATTGCCGCCATGGAAGCCTCCACCTTTGACACCATGGCCGCCGACACCGCCGACGGCCAGCCGGCCTTCACCCTCGAGCTCAACCAGGACCAGAAGGACATCCGCGACTGGGTCCACGGCTTCGCGGAGGGCGTCGTGCGCCCCGCCGCCGCCGAGTGGGACGAGCGCGAGGAGACCCCCTGGCCGATCATCCAGGAGGCCGCCAAGATCGGCCTCTACGGCTTCGAGGGCCTGGCCCAGTTCTTCGCCGATCCCACCGGGCTGACCCTCCCTGTCGTCAACGAGGAGCTCTTCTGGGGGGACGCGGGCATCGGCATGGCCATCATGGGCACGGGCCTGGCCGTGGCCGCGATCTTCGGCCAGGGGACGCCCGAGCAGATGGGCGAATGGATCCCCCGCTGCTTCGGCAGCGTCGAGGACCCCAAGGTCGCCGCGTTCTGCTCCTCCGAGCCCGACGCGGGGTCGGACGTCTCGGCCATGCGCACCAGCGCCAAATACGACGCGATCACCGACGAGTGGGTGCTCAACGGCCAGAAGGCCTGGGCGACCAACGGCGGCATCTCGGACGTCCACGTGGTCATCGCCAGCGTCGACCGCGAGCTGGGTGCCCGCGGCCACGCGGCGTTCCTCATCCCCATCGAGGCCCCCGGCATCGAGCAGGGCGCCAAGGTCAAGAAGCACGGCCTGCGCGCGTCGCACACCTCCGACGTCCACCTCGACGACTGCCGCATCCCCGCCGCCAACGTGCTGGGCGGCAAGGAGAAGCTCGACGAGCGCCTGGCCCGCGTGCGCGAGGGCAAGAAGAGCTCGGGCCAGGCCGCGATGCAGACCTTCGAGGCCAGCCGCCCGACCGTCGGCGCGCAGGCCGTCGGCATCGCCCGTGCGGCCTACGAGTTCTCGCTCGAGTACGCCAAGGAGCGCAAGCAGTTCGGGCGTCCGATCATCGACAACCAGTCGATCGCCTTCACGCTGGCCGACATGAAGATGGAGATCGACGCCGCCCGCCTGCTGGTGTGGCGTGCCGCCTGGATGGGGCGCAGCGGCCACCGCTTCGAGAACGCCGAGGGCTCGATGAGCAAGCTCAAGGCCGGCGAGGTGGCCGTCATGTGCGGCGAGCGCGCGATCCAGATCCTGGGCGGCAACGGCTACACGCGCGAGTTCCCCGTCGAGCGCTGGGCGCGCGACGCAAAGATCTACACGATCTTCGAGGGCACGAGCGAGATCCAGCGCCTCGTGATCTCCCG
>JBBJOB010000048.1:0-11627 GCA_037721455.1 Solirubrobacteraceae bacterium
CGGGGGGAGTTCCAGCCCTCGGCCAGGAGCTGGGCGTTGATCAGCACGTCGATCTCGCCGCGCTCGTAGCGGGCCAGGATGTCGGCCAGCTCGCGCTTGGGCGTCTCGCCCGACACCGCCATCGCGTTCATGTTCTCGTCGCGGAAGGCCGCCGCGACGTTGTAGGCGTGGCGCACGCCGGCGGCGTAGACGACCCCGGGCACGCCGGCGAAGCGCGTCTTGTAGAGGTCGGCGATGGCCAGGTTGAACGGCTGCTGGTCCAGCAGCTCGGCGAGCATCTCCTGGTCGAACTCGGTGTCGACCTCGCCGCGGCGCAGGGGCACCTTGGCGATCGTGCGCACGCCCGGACCCGGCGGGATGCGCACCGAGCGCAGCGGCGCGATGACCCCGCGGCGCGCGGCCTGAGCCAGGTCGAAGCGCGAGGTCTGGGTCGGGAAGAGGTCGGTGACGTGGCGGGCGATGAGCGCGCCCGTGGCGGTCATGCCGATGAAGATCGGGCCGGTCCACTCGCGGATGGCCAGGGAGGTCTTCTCGCCCAGGGCCGTGTGGGCCTCGTCGCAGATGACGATGGTGTAGGCCGACGAGATCGAACCCGCGTTGCGCACGAACCACTGGTAGGTCTCGACGGTGACCGGCCCCGCCTTCCCGCGGGCCACGGGGTCCTGGTCGTCGGTCAGGGCGGGGCTGATGCGATCGGCGTAGCCGCGGTCGCGCAGCTCGCCCTCGAACTGCTCCACCAGGTTGCGCCGGTGGGTGAGGATGAGCACTCCGCCGGTGCGCGTGGCGTCCACGAAGCCCAGCGCGGCCACCGACTTGCCCGAACCTGTCGCGTGCTCGAACCAGAAGCGCTTGGCCGCGTTGGGGTCGTCGGGCTGCTCGTCGAGCTGGCCGTCGTAGTCGGAGGCGTCGTCGTCCTCGTCGCTCCAGTCGACGGGATCCTGGGTGTCCCTGTCCGCGTCGAGATCGTCCTCGTCCTCGTCCGCGTCGAGGGCCGCCTCGTCCTCGTCCTCGTCCTCATCCTCATCCTCGTCCGCGTCGAGGGCCGCCTCGTCCTCATCCTCGTCCGCGTCGGGGCCCTCCCCGTCGTCCTGCGCAACCACCGCGAGATCCTCGTCCATGGCCAGCACGGGCGCGGCGGAGGGCCGGCCGTTGCCGTTGTCCGGCGGGCGGGCGGCATTCGCGGCCAGCAGCGCGGTCAACGTGCCTGAGAGCGCGTCGACCTGGTGGGAATCCAGCAGCGTGCCGTCGACGAGCGTGGCCTCCTGGGCGCTGAGCACCCGCTCCAGCCCGAGCATGAGCGAGTAGGCGCGTCGCCACTGTGTCGAGGGGTACGTGGAGCCCTCGGCCAGCTCGCCGAGCGCGTCGTCGAGCGCGCGGCGGCGCGGCGAGCCGGGAGCCAGCGCCGCGGCGAGCTCCTCGCCGTCGTGGATGAAGCGTTCACGGGTGAACTGCTCAGCCCGCGCGATCTCTTCGGGAGTGGGGAGGTTGGCGGCCTCCACGGCCACCTGCGTGGCATCAGCCAATGATGGCGTCCAGTCAGGAATGGTGGACCGCGTAAGAGTTCGTGCGCGGCCCTCGGATTGGCGGGATCCTCATCTCGCCCTGCGGCGCCCCCGGCGTCCCTCGGCTCGGGCGACGTGCTCGATGAGCATCATATCGCACCGACCCGGCGGGCTCTGCCAAGCTGACACGCATGAAGGGTGCAGCGCTCCTGCTCGCGGTCGTGCTCGTCGCCGTCGTGGTGGTGGTCGGCCTGGCCCAGCGCCCCGGCGTAGCCCAGGGCCCCGCCGGCACCGGGGCCTCGGCGAGCCCCCGGTACGCGGGGGCATCGCTGGACGAGCAGCAGGCGGCGGTAACCGGCGCGTCCGAGCCGCTGGCCGGCCTCTACACCCAGCCGTCGGCGCTGCTGGACGGTGGTGCGCAGGCGTTCGAAGCACGCCTTGCCGACCTGGAGGACGCGGGACTCCCTGTGGTGGTCAACAAGTGGGCCTCGTGGTGCGCGCCGTGTCGTTACGAGGTGCCCTTCTTTCAGGAGGCCGTCGTGCGCTACGGCGACCGCGTGGCCTTCCTGGGTCTCAACGCCGCCGACGAGCCCGCTCCCGCCCGTGGCTTCCTGCAGCAGTTCCCCGTCGCCTACCCCTCCTACGTCGATCCGCGCGAGGCACTGGCCCGCGACATCGGCGCGGGTCGCGGCTTTCCGGTGACCGTCTTCCTCGACGGGGAGGGCGGGCGCTACGTCGCCCAGGGGGCCTACGCCACGCCGGCCCGTCTGGCCGGCGACATCGAGCGCTACGCGCTGGGCTCGGGCACGGGCCCGAGGTGATCGAGGTCCGCCCGGCGGGCGACGGGCGGGAGGTACGCACCGCCATCGCCCTGCGCCACGAGGTGTTCGTCGGCGAGCAGGGCGTCGATCCCGCCCAGGAGCACGATGGACGCGACGAGGAGGCCATCCACCTGGTCGCGCTGCACGACGGCGCGCTGGTGGGCACGTGCCGGCTGCTGGCCGTCGGCGACGTGGTCAAGCTGGGGCGCCTGGCCGTGGCCGCGCCTCATCGCCGCCGGGGCGTCGCCGCGCGCCTGCTGGCCGAGGGCGAGCGCTGGGCGCGCGAGCACGGCAGCGCGCGGATCGTCCTGCACGCCCAGTCCTACGCGCGTGCGCTCTACGCCGCTGCGGGGTACCGGGTCGTGGGCAACACGTTTATGGAGGCCGGGATCGAGCACGTGCGCATGGAGCAAAGCCTTGCCTGAGGTCCGCGTGGACCCATTGACCGGCCTGCGGACCATCGTGGCCGGCGAGCGCGCGTCGCGCCCGGGCGGGGGGCCGACGGCAACGCCGCCGGAGCCGATCGACCCCGAGGGCGACCCGTTCCTGGAGGGCCACGAGGCCCGCACGCCACCCGAGCTGTACGCGGTGCGCGCCGACGGCGCAGGCGGGCCGGGCGCGGCGGATTCCCCCGGCTGGAGCGTGCGCGTGGTGCCCAATCTCTATCCGGCGCTCGAGCCCGGCGCACGCGCGCCCCTGCCCGATGCCACGCCCGACCTCTTCGCCGCCCACGCCGCCGACGGCGCCCACGAGGTGATCGTCAACGCGCCCGACCCGGTCGTCTCGCTCGCGCAGCTGCGTGCGGAGCAGGTCGCCGGCGCCGTCGAGGTCTGGCGCGAGCGCATGCGCGCCCACGCCGAGGCCGCCTACGTCCACCTCATCGTCAACGAGCGCCGCGAGGCCGGCGCTTCGCTGCCCCACACCCACGCCCAGCTCTACGCGCTGGCCTTCGTGCCCGCCGGCGTGGCGCGCGAGCGCGAGCGCTTCGGCGCCTACGCCACGCGCACCATGGGCGCCAACCTGCTGGCCGACCTCGTACAGGAGGAGGTGCGCCGTGGTGAGCGCCTGGTCGCGGTGGACGACGAGGCGGTGCTCATGGCCCCCTACGGAGCCCGCCTCCCCTACCAGCTCATGCTGGCGCCGCGCCGCCCGCGCGCGCGGTTCGAGGCCGACGGACCGACCGGCGCGGCGCTGCTGCACGATGCCCTGGGCCGTCTGGCGCGGCGCTTCGGCGGCCCGCCGCCACTGAACCTCTGGGTGCGCACCGCGCCCCGGGGCACCGAGCAGTTCTGCTGGCGCATCGACATCGTGCCGCGCCTGACCCACCTGGCCGGGCTCGAGCTCGGCGTCGGCGTGCACCTCAACGTCGTCGCGCCCGAACAGAGCGCGGCCGAATTGCGCGACGCCTGAGCCGACCTGCGCCGTGCTCGCGATCACCCTGGCCATCGTGGTGTCCACCCTCGTGGGCGCAGGCGCCGAGCGGCGCTACGAGGAGCGGGCGCGCGGGGCCGCTCGGCGGCTGCTCGACCTGGTGCTGTGGCTCCTGCTGCCGCCCGTCGCCTTCCTGGCCGTCGTGCGGCTGGAGGTCGGCGGCGGCGTGGGCGCCGGCCTGGGGTTGGCCTACCTCGAGCTGGCCGTCGTGGGGACGCTGGCCTGGCTCGCCGGCACGCGCCTGCTCGGGCTGGCGCGCCCCGCCGTCGGCGCGCTCGTCGTCGTCGTGGTCCTGGCCAACACCGGCTACCTCGGCCTGCCCCTGAGCGCGGCGCTGCTGGGCACCGACGAGCTGGGCACGGCCGTCGTCTTCGACCAGCTCGTCAGCGGCCCGATGGTCTACCTCGCGGGCTTTGCGGTCGGGGCCGCCTTCGGAACCAGGGCCGGGGAGGGCTGGCGGGCGCGGGCGCGCGCCTTCTTCCTGCGCAACCCCGTGCTCCCCGCCCTGATCCTGGGCCTGGTGGCGCCCGACGCGCTGGCCCCGGACGTGGCGGTGGAGATCGCCGGCTACGTGGTGATCGGCTTCCTGCCCGTGGGCTTCTTCGTGCTGGGGGTCAACCTGGCCACCGAGGCCCGCGAGGAAGGGGCACGCGCGCTGCCCGCCTTCAGCCGCCCGGTGGCCGTCGCGCTCGTCCTGCGCATGGGGGTGGCGCCCGGGCTGCTGCTGCTCGCCTCGGCAGCGCTGGTGCGCCTGCCCGACGCCTACCTCCTGCAGGCGGCGATGCCCTCGGGGATCAACGCGCTCGTGGTCGCCCACGCCTACGGGCTCGACCTGCGCGTGACGGCCGGCGCGATCGCGTGGACGACCCTGGCGGCGGTGGCCGGCGGGCTGCTCGCCGCGGCGGTGCTGTGAGGGCGCTCGTGCAGCGGGTGGCGCGGGCTTCTGTGACCGCCAACAGTCGGGAGGTCGCCACGATCGGCCCGGGTCTGCTGGTCCTCCTTGGCGTAACGCACGACGACGACGACGCGATCGCGGACCGCCTGGCTGACAAGGTCCGCGCCCTGCGCATCTTCGAGGACGCCGACGGGCGCATGAACGAGGCGCTGGGCGGGCGCGAGGTGCTGTGCGTCAGCCAGTTCACCCTCTACGCCCAGACCCGCCGGGGCAACCGTCCCAGCTTCGTCGACGCGGCGCCCTCCGACTGCGCCCGACCGCTCTACGAGCGGGTGTGCGAGCGGCTGGAAGCCCGGCGCGGCGCATTCGGCGGGCACATGGCCGTCGCGCTGGTCAACGACGGGCCGGTGACGCTGCTGCTGGAGGTTCCCTAGTGGCCACTAGTCTCATCGGCGCGATGGCTCCCACCAACCGCCTGGTTCCCCGCTTCGCCGCCGAGCCGCCCCAGGAGAACCTGCCCTACGGGCGGTGGGCGGTGACGCTGCGCGACCACTTCCTGGCCGCCGTCGAGCGCATCGACTCCGGCGACGAGGACCTGGGCGAGCCCGAGTCGGTCGTCTGGTTCCCAGACCGCACCTGGCACGGGCGCACCTACGTCCCGGCCACGGCGCGCACCACCACCGGGCTGGAGCTCTTCGGCTACGTGGCCTTCGCCGTGCCGGCGGAGGGCGAGGAGGCCGTGGACTTCTTCGCGGTGGCCGACTTCACGGCCGAGACCGCGCAGGAGAACCCCGAGTGGAAGCTCGACCTGTGCGACGAGGTGGTGGGCCGCTGGCGCGGCGAGCAGGGCAACGTGGCCGATATGACGATGGTGTGGGGCATCCCGCAGGTGGCGGGCGGGGCCATGGCCACCGCCGAGCTGGCGGAGCTGGCGGTTGACCAGTGCCCGGTGATCGAGGACCGCTTCACGCTGATCGCCCCCGACGACTACCGGGGCGACTACCTCGAGGTGCGCCTGTGGGACGGGCGCGGCGGCGAGCTGGCCGTCGAGAGCCTGTACGCCGATGACGACGAGGACTCACCCCAAGCCGACGAGGACTGATGGACCTCGAGGAGGCGGTGCGCACCCGGCGCACGCACAAGGTCTACGGCTCCCGGGCGGTGGGCCGCGCAACGCTCGAGGAGCTGTTCGAGCTGGCGCGCTGGGCGCCCAACCACCACCTGACCAACCCGTGGCGTTTCCGCGTCCTCGGTCCCGAGACGCTGGCCGCGCTTAAGGAGGCAGCGGAGCCGGTGGACGGGGCGAAGCTGGACCGCGCGCCCACCCTGGTGGTGGTCTCCGCGGTGCAGGTCGAGGACCGGACCCAGGCGCGGGAGGACCGCGACGCCACCGCGGTGGCCGCCTACCTGGTCCTGCTGGGCGCGCACGCGCGCGGCCTGGCCGGCTACTGGCGCTCGCCCGCCGTGCTGCGCACCCCCGAGGGCCGCGCGGCGGTCGGCGTGGGCGTCGACCAGGACGTCCTGGGTTTGCTCCACCTCGGGCGCGCCCGCCAGGAGCAGCGCACGCCCGAGCGCGCGCCGGTGAGCGAGATCGCGCGCTTCCTGGCCTAGGCCTGGAGGCCGAGTGTCGAGTTCGTCGGTCTGAGACCGACGAAGTCGACATTCGATGGCCTGCCCGGTCAGCGCACGCGGTCCTGCTCGGCGTCGGCGCCCAGCCAGGTCCAGCCCAGCGCCCACGTGCCGCGGCGCTCGTCGACGACACCGCGCACGTCGCGGGCGCGCAGCAGCGGGCGTTCGTCCCAGCGCCACGGCGCGCCTGCGGCCTCCTGGGCCACCGCGCGGTTGACGTCGGCCCAGGCACCCGGTCGGCGGGACTCGCGGGCGGCCAGCGCCTCCGCGATGGCCAGGTCCACCGAGGGCGCGTCCAGGTGCGACCAGGGCTCCGCGTCCGCGCCCTGGGGAACCCCGCCGAAGCCGGCGCGCAGGATCGCACCGGGCTCCCCGGCCGGGCTGCCCAGGGCCGCACCCGGGCAGACCGAGACGTCGGTGCCCGGTGCCTGGCAGCGCGCCTCGACGTCCTGGGGCGCCGCCAGCTCCAGGTCGACCTCGAAGCCGACGCGCTCGAGCTGGCGTACCGCCTCACGGGCCACCGCTCGGTCCGGCGCGAGATCGGCGGCCAGCGCGCGGATCGGCGGCCCCTCGTAGCGCCCGACGGCGAAGCCGGCACTGCGCAGCAGCCCGCCGGCCAGGCCGGGGTCGGCCGCCACCGGGAGGTGGGGCACGCCCAGCCCCTCGCGGCCGCCCGAGCGATCGTGGCCGGGCACGCCCGGCGGCAGCCAGTGGCTGGCCGGTTCCCCCCGGCCGCCCGCCGCCTCCCACAGTGCGACCCGGTCCAGGGCGGCCACCGCCGCCTGGCGCACCCGCCGATCGTCGAACGGCGCGCGGGCGGCGTTGAGGGCCACGAAGCGCGTGACCGGCACGGCGACCTGCACGAGCTGGGGCGTCGGGCGGCGCTCGGCCCGGCGCAGGACGTCGCCGGGCACGTTCTCACCCGCCCACAGCGCGCGGCTGCCGTCGAGCACCGAGGTTGCCGCGCTGCCCTCGCCACGGCCGATGACCACGCGCTCGACGTAGGCCGGCGTGGGCGTCGCCGCACCGTCCCAATCGGGGTTGCGCACCAGCGTGAGCGCCCCCGCGGGCACGGCGGGGGCCAGGCGCTGGCCCGCTCCGGCCTCTGCGCGCCCCAGTGGCTCCTCGCCCCGCTCCTCAGCGGGCAGGCGCTCGCGGGGCAGGTAGGGGCCTGAGTAGACGACGGTGTCGGGGGCCAGGGCGCCCGGCGCGCGGGGCTCGTCCGCCGGCAGCGGCGTCGCGGCGGGCGTGGCCAGAGCGGCGATGGCCAGCGAGGCGCTGGGGCGCTCCAGGCGCAGCTCCAGCGTGCGTGCGCCCAGCGCCTCGACGCCCGGGACGTCGCGCCACTGGCCCAGTCGCGGCGGGAGGCCGACCAGGTCGCCGAGCAGCCGGCGCGCCGGCGGGCCGGCCACGGGATCGGCCAGCGCGCGCTCGAGTCCGTGCTCCACGTCGTCCGCGGTGATGGCGTCCCCGTCGGGCCCGAAGCGCGCCCCGGCGCGCAGCCTGACGGTCACCGTGCGCCCGTCCTCGGATACCTCCGGCGCGCCCTCGGCCAGGTCGGCCACCGCCTCGTCGTCGCCCGGGCGGTGCGTGTAAGGCGTGCGGTGGGCGATGGCATGGAGCATCGCGTCGGCGGGCCCGGCCACCCGGTGGGGGTCCACCGCCGCGGGCGCGTCGAGGCCCAGCACGGTCAGCGTGCCGCCGCGCTGAGGCTGGGGCGCGTTGGGCGCCACGGGCTCCCCCTCGCTCCAGCCGCATCCCGCCAGCCCCGCGAGAGCTGCAGCGACCACCAACCTCACGGGCGCGCGTAAAGCTGGGGCTCGCATCGTCCCGCAAGGTAGGGGCTCGCGCGCCCTCTCCGGGCTCGCGCGCGGTTAGGCTCTGTTGGAGTGAGCCCCGATAGCTCAGCCGGACAGAGCGACTCCCTCCTAAGGAGTAGGCCCCTGGTTCGAATCCAGGTCGGGGCGTGCCTCGGAACTTCCTGCTCAAGCTAGGCGGGTACCGACATGGCGCAGGAGGGCCGCCTGCTCGACCAGCGCCGTCGAGAAGGAGGACGTCGTGCCGCGCCGGCTCAAGGAGCTGGCCTCCCTGCAGGCCGCGGCATTGATCGGCTGCCCGTGGTGCCGGGACTTCGGCTCGCACGCCGCGCGAGGGCACGGCGTCTCCGACGACCAGCTCCTGCACCTGCACGAGGCGGAGGAGAGCGGGCTGTTCGACGCCGACGAGGTGCTGGTCATCGCCTTCACGGCGGCGATGACGGCGACGCCACCGGAGGTCGACGACGAGCTGGTCGCCGCGGTGCGGGAGCGGTTTGGTGTCAAGGGCCTGCTCGAGCTCACCCACATGGTCGCCTGGGAGAACCACCGCTCGCGCGTCAACGTCGCGCTGGGCCTGGAGGCCGACGGATTCTCCGCTGGCGCGGCCTGCGCGCGGCCGCAGGTGCCTCAGCGATCCGGCCTCTCCGGGTAGACGTCGTCGATCGTCGCGCACGGGTGGTAAGGGGCGCCGGCGGCCTGCTCGATGCGGGCCGCGCCGCCGGCTAGGCGATCGAGCACGCTGACCACGCCTACGATCGCGTGGCCGCCCTGGAGAACTGTCTCGATGGCCTGGACGGTGGACCCCCCTGAGGTGACGACGTCCTCGACGATCAGACAGCGCTCGCCGGGGGTTAGCGGCGGGCCCTCGATGCGCCGCTGGAGGCCGTGGGCCTTGGCCTCCTTGCGCACGAAGAAGGCGCGCACGTCGGCGCCTGCGGCCAGCGCGGCGCAGGCGACGGGGTCGGCGCCCATGGTCAGGCCGCCCACGGCGGTGGCACCCAGTGCCCTGGCGCGCTGCGCCACCAGCTCTCCCAGCGCGTGGAAGCCGGCGGGCAGCAGGATGGCCCGCTTGGCGTCGAGGTAGTACTGCGCGGTCGCGCCGCTGGTCAGGGTCACCTCGCCGATGACCAGCGCGTGCTCGCGCAGTTGCGCGATGAGTCGCTCCCGGGCGTCCACGGCAAGGAGCGCTAGCGACGGTAGACGTCGACCCGCGTCCCCATGCGCATCCAGTCGTAGATGCTGCGCGCGTCGGGGATCGGCATCCGCAGGCACCCGTGGCTGGCCGGACGGGTGGGCACGGACTTGTAGCCGTGCACCGCGTAGCCGCGGATGAAGTAGACCGAGTGGACCATGCCCAGCGAGTTGGTGCCCGGGTCCTTGCGGTAGACGCGGAAGCTGCCGGTGATCGTCGGCGTGGAGGGCGCGCCGGTGGAGGTGTGGTAGATGCGCTCGACGTCCCCGTCGGCGCCGATGAGCGCGATGACCTGGCGGGAGAGGTCGGCCTCGAGGTGGCGGCCGTGGCTCTTGTGGCGCACGGAGAAGCGCCCGTGGCCGGCGGCGAGGCGGTTGAGCATCGGGCGGTTCGCGCTCGTGGTGCGCGCCATGCGTGTCACCTTGCGAAAGGCCAGCACCGCGCGGGCGGTGCGCGCGTCGTGGACGCCGCGTCGGCCGGTCACGTAGCCCAACTCGCGCAGGTGCTTCTGGACCACGCTGACGCTCGGGCCGCGCGCGCCGCGACGCAGGCGCGTGGGCAGGACATCGAAGCCCTTGCCGGGCGCCACGACGGTCGGCAGCAGGTCGGTGCCCCGGTGGCTGGCGCGGATGACGAAGTGGCCGCTGCCCCGGACCTCCTGCCCCACCACGAATTCGCCGGTGCCGTCCTCGCCGGGCTGGATGGTGACCGCGCGGGCGGCGACCTTCTTGCCCCGCCGGTAGGTGCGCACGATGACCTCCTGCCCGGGCGCATACTCGGAGACGGTCCCCTCGACGCGCACCCGCGTGCCGCTCAGGACGCTCTCATGGCGGCCGTTGACCTGGCCGAGGTCGATGGACATCTCCGGCGCCGGCGCTGCGGTCTCCCCGGACGCGGCAGGAGCGGTCTGGGCCGCGCGACCGGTGGCGGCGGGAGCGTCCTCCTCGGCGGCAGCGGTCTCGCTCCCCGTGGCCGGGGATGCAGTCTCCTGCGGGGCCGCAGTCTCGCTCCGCGCGGCCGGCCCCTCGTGCTTCTCATCCGCCGCCGGCGCGGCGCTCGGCCCGGCTACGAGGGCCAGCGGAGCGAGGACGAGAGCGAAGGTCCGGCGCAAGGTGAGCGCACTGTAGACGGCCCGGCCCCCCGACGCCACCCCCACCGCGGCAGCGCCCGCTGGCGCGCTGATCCGCGGGATGAGTCGGTCGATAACCGAGGGGACAATCCTTTCGAGCGCATCCCGACGCGCTCGCGGCGTCCGCCGACGACACCGCGGACCCAGAGCGACGGCCCGCCGGCTAGTACACGTGGACGGGCGTCGCGGCGCCGGCCGGCGGGCGCAGGCGGTGGAAGGGCCACAGCACCACCGTGATGACGACCGCTGTGCCGGCGAACACGGCGATCGCCTCCAGGACGGCGAGACCCTCGGCCACCGAGAAGGCAAGGCAGTTGTTGATCGCGTGGGCACCGATGCAGGGGTAGAGCGACCCGGTGCGCACATAGAGCAGGCACAGCGCCCCGCCGAACAGGCTGAGCGCGACCACGCCGGCGACGAGCTCGTTGGTGGCCGCGTCGCCCAGGAAGTTGGGGATGTGGATGGCGCCGAAGATCAGGCCGGTGATCACCGAGGCGGTGGCGATGCCCGTGCTCGTGCGCAGCGCCGTGAAGAAGTAGCCGCGAAAGAAGATCTCCTCCGCGATGGGCGCCCCGACGCACACCACCAGCGCGGCGCCGACGAACAGCAGCGGGCTCTCGCCAACCCCCAGGCTGTCGAGCACGTTGTCGGTCGACTCCTCCTCGACGCCCAGCGTGAGGGCGAGGATCACGGTGGCGGCCAGGAACACGAGCACGGTGAGCAGGGCCCAGCCCACACCCGGGCCCAGCCGGGTGGCGCGCAGGCCGAAGTCGCGCGGCCAGGGGCGCGCGACCATCTGGGCGAACACGAGCGCGGAGCCGATCAGCGCGGCGTGCTGTACGAAGGTGAGGCCGACGTTGAGCCCGGGCTGGTCGGCGGCGTCCTCTGGCGAGGTGGCCGCGCCGAGGGCGATGGTAACGATCGCGGCGACGAAGATCGTGACCAGGAAGCCGACCAGCATGGCGACCGGCGCGGTCCACGCCGGCCAGCCCGGCAGGTGCTCCGGATGCTCCGTGTGCTCCGGCGGGGCGTCATGGCCCTCCTCGGAGAGCGTCGGCGGAGCGGCGGCTGGCTGAGGCGGAGGGACGCTGGACACGGGAGGCCATGAGGGTAGGCGCGCACCGACCCGCGCCCGACCCGCGTCTCTCCTACCCGCACCCGCACCCGCACCCGCACCCGCACCCGCACCCGCACCCGCACCCGCACCCGCA
>JBBJOB010000049.1:0-11612 GCA_037721455.1 Solirubrobacteraceae bacterium
CCGAACTCGTGCTTGTCGAAGCAGCGGGCGTCTGAGAAGGCGGTCGTCCGGTGCCAGACCGACAGACACGACGACGCGCGCCGCCGCGGCGCTGGTCGCCGCCCGCCCGTCGACGACACGTGGCGAGGCCGTGTCACCCGACGGGCTGCGGGGCCTGCTCGAGGGGCTGCCCGAGCGCGTCGTGGTCGTCCTCGACGAGGCGCTGGTGGATTTTGCCGTCCCCGGCCAGCGCGACGCGACGCTGCACCTGCTGGAGGACCATCCGCGCCTGCTGGTGGTGCGCACCTTCTCCAAGGCCTGGGGCCTGGCCGGCCTGCGCTGTGGCTACGCGCTGGGCGGGCCGGGCGCCGAGTCCCTGCTCGAGCGTCTCGCACCTCCCCTGGGCCTGGGCGAACTGGCCCAAGCCGGCGCCCTCGAGGCGCTGCGCTCCACCGCCGAACTGGTCGCCCGCCGCGCCCGAACCGTGGCCGGGGAGCGTGACGCCCTGACCCGCCGCCTGCGTTCCCTGGGCCTCGACGTGACCGACAGCGAGGCCAACGTGCTTTGGGTGGCCGCACCCGGCCTCGACGGCCCCGCCCTACACGAGGCACTCGCCGGGTCACAGATTGCGGTCATGGCCGGTACGCACCTGGGCGATCGCGAGCACGTGCGCATCACCGTGCACGACGCGCGCGCCTCCGATCGCCTCGTGCGTGCGCTGGAACCGCTCGTGCGCGGCGCCTGAACGGTGAGGGAAGCTCAGTCCGCGGCCGACTGGCGCAGCAGCGCGCCGGTGGTCTGCTCGAGGATGCGTCGCCAGGCACGGGTGGGCTCCGGTTCCTCCGCCGCGGCCTGCTCGACGATCTTGCGCACGCGGCTGGCGGAGATCTCCAGCCCGTGGCGCTCGCAGATCGCCCGGTAGGTCTCGAAGTCCTCGGCCAGGCGCCGGGTGACCGAGGTGAAGCCGTGGCGGGCCACGTGAGTGCGCGAGGCGAAGTTCATGATCGAGGTGCGGAACATGAGCTCGTCGTCGAGCTCGGGCTCGATGAGAACGATATCCACCCCCGGGTAGCGCGACTCCCACTGGCCCGCGAGCTCGTGAAGGCCGCGATGGGCCATGAGCTTGAAGGCCTGATAGGCGATGTGGGCGAGCCCGCGATCGCTGATGCGCTGCGGGCGCTCGCCTTCGGCGGCCGTCGGGGCGACGAAGGGCACGAGCGGGTTGATCACCACCACCATGCGGGCGCCGGCCTCCACGGCCACGTCGAGGTTGGTTGTGGACACCAGGCCACCGTCGACCAGCTCGCGGTCGCGCACCTGCACCGCCTCGTAGACCACGGGCAGCGCCGTCGAGGCGCGCACGGCGCGGGAGATGGGCACGTCCGTCCACCCCTCCGCGCCGAAGACGATGCGCTCGCAGGTGTCGAGGTCGGTCGCGGAGAGATACAGCGTGCGGCGAATGTCGCGGAAGTCGTCGCTGCGCCCCGGCTCGGTGAGCACGTCGCGCAGGTAGGCCTCCAGGCCCTCGCCCGAGTACATCCCGGAAGGCAGCCCCTCGGCCAGGCCCAGCACCACGTCCAGCGCCGAGATCTGGCCCGGAGCGGTGACCAGCTCCCGCACCACGCCGGCGGCGCGCAGGGGCAGCAACGCCCCGCAGCGCACCCACGCGCCCAGGTTGGGACGCAGCAGCGTGCCCAGGGCGAGGTCACGGAAGGGCGCGCCGGCCTGCCGGTTCACGACGCGCATCATCTGCTCGGGTGTCACGCCGTTGGCGGCCAGCGCGGCGACGAAGGCGCCCGCGCTGGTGCCCACGTAGACGTCGAACTCGTTGACCGTGTGGTTGACGGCCAGCAGATCCAGGGCGCGCAGTGCGCCGATCTCGTACACCCCGCCCGTGAAGCCCCCGCCGCCCAGCACGAGGGCGTTGCGCGAGCTGCGCCGCCGACGGTCGAGCGGATGAAGCGTGCCCATGACGTGATCCTACGAAGGAACGCTGTGGCACCGGGGCATCCTCACGCTGACGTCCGTATACGGACGCTTGAGGTTTGGACCTCCGCATCGCCCGATCCGGCGCGGTGTCCTGTACCCGCGCATGCGCCGCCTACTTCTCGCCATCGTTCTCGGGCCCGCCCTTCTGGCCGCCGGCCCCGCCACCGCCGCCCAGGCCTACGACGTCGCCGACCTGCGCGCCAAGCTCAGCCGCGAGATGCAACTGGCCGGCGGCAGCTCAGGCGCGCTCGTGCGCGAGCTGGACAGCGGGCGCACCCTCTACGAGCGCAGGGCCGACGTGGCCCGCGTGCCCGCCTCGGTGGAGAAGCTCTTCACCACCTCCACGGCCCTGCTGCGCTTCGGTTCGGGCGGCACGCTGGCCACCCGCGTGCTGACCGACGGTACGGTGGGCCCCGACGGCGTCCTGCGCGGCGACGTCTACCTGGTGGGCGGCGGCGACCCCACGCTGACCGGCGGCCACCTCGAGCGCCTGGCACAGCGCCTGGTCACCCAGGGCGTGACGGCCATCGAGGGGCGGATCTATGGCGACGAGTCGCTGTTCGACAGCCGTCGCGGCGGGCCGCGCACCCGCTTTGCCTTCGACGGCTTCATGGGCGGCGTGCTCAGCGCCGTCGCCTACCGGCGCGGCTTCGCCGACGAGCTCTCTCCGTCCGCCGACGCCGCGGACCGCTTCGCCGCGTACCTGCGGATCGCCGACGTCGACGTGCCCGCCGGCGGGCGCGCCCGCGTCGCGCCGCCGGCCGCGCAGGAGATCGCGCGGGTGGCCTCGCCCACCATGCGCGACCTCGTCGGGATGACCAACGCGCCCTCGGACAACTTCGCCGCCGAGATGCTCTTCAAGGTCCTGGGCGCGCAGTTCGGCAGCGGAGGCACCCACGCGGCAGGCCAGCGCGTCGTGCGCAGCGAGATGAAGGGCCTCGGCCTCAACCCGACCGTCAGCGACGGCTCCGGGCTCTCGCGCTCCAACCGCACCACCCCCAAGCAGGTCGTCCGCCTGTTCCAGCAGATGGCCGAGCGCCCGGACGAGGGCATGGCCCTGCGCGCGTCCCTCCCGGTGGCCGGCCGCTCGGGCACGCTGACGCGACGCATGCGCGGCACCCCCGCCGAGCGCAACTGCCGGGCCAAGACGGGGACGCTGAACGGCGTGAGTGCGCTGGCGGGCATCTGCGTGACCGACGCAGGGGACGACGTGGCCTTCGCGTTCCTGCTCAACGGCGTGAACACCTCCTCGGCCAAGCGCATCGAGGACCGCATGGCAGCAGCCATCGCGCGCGTGGACGAGTAACGTCGCCGCAGGTCCGAACTTGAGAGGACCGGAGGCGAAACTGGTAACACCCGCCCAGTGACCACGCGCCTCGCCTTGGAGTACGACGGGACCGACTTCGCCGGCTGGGCGCGCCAGCCCGGGCAGCGCACCGTCCAGGCCGAGCTGGAGCACGCCATCGCCACGATCCTGCGCGAGGACGTGCCCGTCAGCGTGGCCGGGCGCACCGACCGCGGGGTGCACGCCTGGGGCCAGGTGTGCTCCTATCCGGCCGAGGCGCTGGACCCGGTGCGCCTCAACGCGCTGCTGCCCCGCGACGTGGCGGTACTGGAGAGCACGCCCGCAGCGCCCGGCTTCGACGCCCGGCGGGACGCTCGCTCGCGCACCTACTGCTACCGCATAGTGTGCCGCCGTGCGCGCCCCGTGCGCGAGCGCACCACCGCGCTGTGGGTCCCCGGCCGCCTGGACGAAGCCGTCCTGCACGCGTGCGCAGGGCACCTGATCGGCGCCCGCGACTTCACCGCCTTCACCCCCAGCGAGACCACACACACGCGCTTCACCCGCGACGTGCTGGCCGCGCGCTGGGAGCGCGACGGCGACGTGCTGGCCTTCTGGATCGAGGCCGACAGCTTCATGCGCCACATGAACCGGGTTCTCGTGGGCACCATGCTCGAGGCGGCGCGCGGCGTGCACACCGTCGAGGCCTTCGCCGCGCTGTTGGAGGGAGCGCCGCGCAGCTCCGCGGGGGCCACCGCGCCGCCTCACGGCCTCGCGCTGGCGTCGGTGCGCTTCGACGACGCGTAGGCTCAACAAGGGAGGCAACCTGGTCGCTCCCGGGGCGTTCGTCCAGGTCGGGGACGAGAAGGGGGAGTCGATCTCTATCCGGGGCGGCGAGGGTCACCCGACGGAGAAGCCCTTCCAGTCCACCGGTTCGGGCAATCTCAACGCCATCGCCAACGGTCTGTCCGACCACGGCATGGTGGAGGTCCTCGATCCGAACGAGATGGGTCCCGAATGAGCTGAGCTCCTCGTAGCTCGCGCCGGAGAGGGAGGTCGGCCGCGCAGGTGGCGTCCCTCTCCCGATGCCCTCGCTGCAAGACTGACCCTCCGAGCTGTCCGACCTGCCGGAGGAACCGCGTTCATGAGTGTCGTCAAGATCAACGCCATCGAGGTGGCCGAGGGCATGGGCCCTGCGCTCGAGGAGCGTTTCGCCAAGCGGGCCGCCGAGGTCGAGGCGACGCCCGGCTTCCTGGGCTTCGAGCTCCTGCGCCCCGTCGAGGGCGAGACCCGCTACTTCGTCTACACGCGATGGGAGAGCGAGGAGGCCTTCCGCGCCTGGGTGGAGAGCCCCGCCTTCACCCGCGGCCACGCGCAGGCTGGCCGAGACAGCGGCGGTACCGTCGCCCACGGCTCGGCCCTCCTGGGCTTCGAGGTGGTGCAGGCGGTCACCCCGGCCGCCTGACCTCCGGTGCACCGAGCGCCCGCCGGGTGAGGGCGGGCGCTCCGGGCGTGTGACGTCGCCGTAGGTCCGAACTTGAGAGGACCTACGGCGAAAGCCCCTTACGGCCTGGTGAACGTAAGTGGGCCCGTGGCGATCAGGTCGCAGGTGCCCTGCATCGTCGTGTTGGCGCTGCAGGTGCCGTCGGGGGCAGGGTTGCGCACGACGAGCATCCCGAGGGATCCACCGGCCCAGGCCGTGTTCACGGCCTGGCTGGTGCCGCGGGTGTCGCGCAGGCCCTGCGTGGCGCTCCAGCGCAGGTAGCGGTTGCCCATGCCCGCGCCGACGTTGGTGCTCGCGAAGTACAGCGCCTTGCCGGTGTGGCTGAACGACGCGCCGGTGAGGGCGGCGAAGCTGAGCTGCCCGGAGGCCACCACCTTCACGGTGCGGTCCTTGCCGTTGCCCAGGTTGCGCACGTGCATGGCCTGGAAGCGCCGGTCGCCGCCCTGACCCACGGTGGTGTAGGCCACCCGCAGGCGGCTGAGGTCGGGGTCGCGGATCGGTCCGACGCTGCCGCGGCGGGTGACCAGCGTGCGCGGTGCCCCGTTCGCGCCGGTGTTGCCGACCATCAGGCGCGAACCCTCGCTGGTGGCGCGCACGAAGGCGATCTGTCCGCGGTGCACGGACGGGTCGCGCTCGACGGCGCCTTCGATGCTCAGACTGGTCAGCCGCGTCTCGCTGTCGCCGGCGAAGCTGTAGCGAAAGAGGTCGACCTCCTCGTCGGAGACCGAGCGGGAGTAGACGGCGACCAGCTTGCCGGTCGAGCTCGTGCCCACGTCGACATCGAAGGGCACGGGCGAGGGCTCGACGTTGAGCGTGCGCTCCACGCCGTCCTCGCGGGCAACGAGGTTGTACGCGTCGAGATCCTCCTGGTACTGGCTGAACACGATGACGCCCGGTGTGGCGTCGACGCTGAACGGCCGAGGCTGCTCGGAGAGCACGGTCTGCGCCGCGGCCGGGCCGGCGAGGCCCATGGTGGCGGCGGTGGTCAGGGCGGTGATGATGGTCCTGCTGTGCATGGTGGACGTCTCCTTGTCCGGTCGTTCTAGGTGAACAGCAGGATGGGCCGCGCAAGGCTCCGTGTGGGCGCACCAAGGTGGACACTTCTCACACCCGAGCCCCCCCTGGGGCCCGCCTCCGGCAGACACCGGCGGCCGCCGGAACGGTGCGTATTCGCGAATGGCGCCACTAG
The DNA here is from genome assembly GCA_037721455.1 of Solirubrobacteraceae bacterium. Taxonomy (GTDB): domain Bacteria; phylum Actinomycetota; class Thermoleophilia; order Solirubrobacterales; family Solirubrobacteraceae; genus Siliceabacter. The sequence goes on from JBBJOB010000049.1 coordinate 5,944, forward strand.
ACTCGAGGTGAATGAAGGTTCTGCTGACCAACGACGACGGCATCGAGGCCGACGGCCTGCAGGCGCTGCGCCGCGCCCTGCTGGAGATCCCCGACGTGGAGCTGGCGGTCATCGCGCCCGACGGCAACCGCTCGGCCATGGCCCGCTCCATCACCACCCGCCGGCCCCTGTGGGTGCAGGAGGTCGACTTCGGCGACGGCACGCACGGTTACGCGACCGACGGCACCCCGGTGGACTGCGTGCGCCTGGCCCGCCTGGGCCTGATCGACGGCTTCGAGGCACAGCTCATCGTCTCGGGCATCAATCACGGCGCAAATCTGGGCGACGACATCACTTACTCGGGCACCGTGGCCGCCGCTCTGGAGGGGGTGGTGCTCGGCCTGCCGGCCATCGCGGTCTCCCAGCAGTCGGCGGCTCGGGAGATGGACTTCCGCCTGAGCGATCGCTTCGACTTCGCGGAGGGCGCGCGCTTTGTCGCCCGGGTGGTCGAGGAGATCGACGACTTCCCGATGGCTCCGGGAACGCTGCTCAACGTCAACTGCCCCGCGGGCGACGCCGACGGCGTCGAGGTCACGCGCCTGGGCAAGCGCATCTATCGCGACCAGCTCAAGCTCACCGACGAGCAGGACGACCGTCGTCGCTACTGGATCTACGGCGCCGACCCCGGCTTCGAGGACGAGCCGGGCACCGACCTGGCCGCGGTCGCGGCCGGGAAGATCGCGGTGACCCCCCTTCACTTCGATCTGACCGACACCTCGGGCATGGACGCGCTGGAGCGCCACGGCCTCGCACGCCTGCTCGCACCGGCCGCCCGCGAAGTGGAGTGAGCGCGCGGAGGGCGGCGGGGTGGCGGTGAGTGAGGTGCAGCGGCGGGCCGCGGGGCTGCGCACGGCGCTGCACCACCACGGCCACCGCTACTACGTCCTCGACGATCCGGAGATCGGGGACGATGAGTACGACGCGCTGCTGGACGAGTTGCGCGGGCTGGAGGCTGCGCACCCCGAGCTGGTCACGCCCGACTCCCCCACCCAGCGCGTGGGCGGCGAGCCGGTCTCCTCGCTGGCCAAGGTCACCCACGAGCTGCCCATGCTCTCGCTGGCCAACGCGCGCTCGCCGGAGGAGCTGCGCGCGTGGATCGAGCGCATGCGCGGCCACCTGGCCCGCGAGGGCATCGAGGACCCCGACTTCGCCTACGTGGCCGAGCCCAAGATCGACGGCCTGGCCATCGCGCTGCGCTACGAGGACGGCGTGCTCGTCCGCGGCGCCACGCGGGGCAACGGCGAGGTCGGCGAGGACGTCACCCACAACCTGCGCACGATGCCCACCATCCCCCTCACGGTGCAGGGCGCGCCTCCCGTGCTCGAGGTGCGCGGCGAGGTCTACATGTCGCTGACCGACTTCGCCGCGCTCAACGAGCGCCGCGCGCAGGCCGGCCTGTCGACCTTCATGAACCCGCGCAACGCGGCCGCGGGCACGGTGCGCCAGCTCGACCCGCGCCTGGCCCGCGAACGGCCGCTGAGCATGTGGTGCTACGGCGTGGGCGTCACCGAGGGCCTGGCCTTCTCCTCCCACTGGGAGTCGCTGAAGTGGCTGCGCGAGCACGGCTTCCGCGTCAACGCCGACGTGCAGCTCCTGTCCGCCGAGGACGAGGTGGTGGCCCAGTGCCTGGCCTGGCAGGAGCGGCGCGGCGCGCTGGACTTCGAGATCGACGGCGTGGTGGTCAAAGTCTCCGACCGCGAGCTGCAGCGCCGCCTGGGCACGGTGGGTCGCGACCCGCGCTGGGCGGTGGCGTGGAAGTTCCCGCCCACCACGAAGGTCACGACGCTGCGCGATGTGCTGTGGAACGTCGGCAAGTTCGGCGACCTGCACCCCTTCGCCCTGCTCGAGCCCGTGCACGTCGGCGGCGTCACGGTCAAGCTGGCCACGCTGCACAACGAGGAGGACCTGCTGCGCAAGGACCTGCGCGTGGGCGACGAGGTCATCGTCCTGCGCGCCGGCGACGTCATCCCCCAGGTCCTCTCCCCCGCGCCCCATGCCGTCGAGCGCCCCGACCGGGCCGACCCGCCGCGCCCGCCGGAGCGCTGTCCCTCCTGCGACACGCCGACCGTGAAGCCGCAGGACGCGGTCTTCACCCGCTGCCCCAACCGCCTGTGCCCCGACCGCCGGTGGCAGCTGCTCAAGCACTTCGTCAGCCGCGGGGCCATGGACATCGACGGGCTGGGCGAGAAGCAGGTCGCGGCGCTGGCCCAGCGGGGGCTGATCGCCACCGCTGCCGACCTCTACCGCCTCACCGAGGAGCAGCTCACCGAGCTCGAGGGCTACGGCGAGGTCTCGGCGCGCAACACCCTGGCGGCCATCGACGCCTCGCGCGAGCGCCCCTTCGGCAGGGTGCTGTTCGCCATCGGCCTCGAGGAGGTCGGCGAGGTCACCGGGCGCAACCTCGCCGCGCGCTGGCGTTCGATCGACGCGCTCCTGGCCGCGACGCCCGAGGAGATCGAGGCCACCCCCGGCGTCGGACCCAAGATGGCCCAGCGGATCGCCGAGCAGCTCGCCGACGACCAGATGCGCGCCCTGATCGCCGACCTGCGCGAGCAGGGCGTGCGCTTGGAGCTCGAGGGCCCCGCGCCGGGGGAAGGCCCGCTGGCAGACCTGACCCTCGTCCTGACGGGCGCATTGCCCACCTTGTCGCGGGAGGAGGCCACGCAGCGCATCCTCGCCGCCGGCGGGCGGGTCACGACCGGCGTGTCGAAGAAGACCGACTACGTCGTGGCCGGCGCGTCGCCGGGCACCAAGCTCGAGAAGGCGGAGCGCCTGGGGGTCGCGGTCCTCGACGAGCCCGGGCTGCTCCAGCTCCTGGATCCCCCGGACTGACCCCGGCGGCGCACCGCCCGGCGCACCGCCCACGAGCTGCCGGCGTGCGAGCCCAGCAGCAGCGCAGCCGGCGCGATGACCCAGGCGGGCCAGTAGTCACCCTGACCGGTCAGCGCCCACAGGCCGGACAGGCCGCCGCCGATCCCGGTGAACACCGTCGCGTGCACGGTCAGCGCGGCACGATCGAGACGGCCCAACGCCTGTCCGGCGCGTCGCGCGTGATCGCGCGGCACGTCGCGGGTCAGCGCGCGCAGCTCGAGACGGGTGCGCGCGTCGCGCGCCCGCGTCAGGCGCTCCTCCAGCTCCTCCAGCGAGAGCCGGCCCTCGGCGTAGGCGTCGCGCAGCGTGTGCGCGCAGCGCTCACGCTCGACGTCCGAAGCGCGGACGCCCCGCCCTGGAACATCCGGGCCGGCGGGCTGCACGATCTGAGCATCGCACGTGGCGCACGGCGGCCCCGGTCAGAACTCGACGACGGCGAGCGCGTCCTCGGGGTCCTCGGAGAACTCGGTGAAGCCCTGGCGCTCCTCGGAGGGCTCGCCGATGACCAGCATGCACGAGCTCACGAACTGGGCCACGTTGATCGGGCGCTCGGGGGTCAGCGGGGTGATGAAGGGCTCGCTGAGGTCCCACGGGCCCGGCTGGAACTGCAGGGCCACGCCCGGCAGCTCGCAGCTAGCGGCGACCTCCACGTTGGTCAGCCGGGTACGCACGCTGGCCGGGGTGCGCTCGCTGAAGGCCACGGCCAGCGTGGTCTCGCGCCCGGTGAGCGTCGGCGTGCGCACCTGGAAGACCAGCCCGGTCTGCGGGTCGACCTCTGCGCGCAGCAGCGGCTCGTCCAGGACGTCGGGCGGCGGAGGCGCGGCCTGCTCCTCCTCCTCGCTGCACCCCGCCACGCCCAGCGCGGCGACGGCGGCCAGCAGCCCGACGACCGAGGCTCTCAGGCTCACACCAGCTCGATGAAGACCATCTCGGTGCTGTCGCTGCGACGCGGCCCGAGCTTGAGGATGCGCGTGTACCCGCCCGGGCGCTGCGCGTAGCGGGGCGCGACGTCCTCGAACAGCTTGTGCACGGCGAACTTATCCTGCCCGAGGGTGCTCAGCGCCTGGCGGCGGGCGTGCAGGTCGCCACGCTTGGCCAGCGTGATGAGCTGCTCGAGCTCGGGGCGAAGCGCCTTGGCCTTGGCCTCGGTGGTCTTGATGCGCTCATGCTCGATGACCTCCTTGCAGAGGTTGCGCATGAGCGCCTTGCGATGCGAGGCGCTGCGGCTGAGCTTGCCGCGCTGCTTGCGATGGCGCACGTCGGCTTACTCCTCGCGCAGGCCCAGCCCGCGGGCGTGCAGGGTCTCGATGACCTCGTCGATGGACTTCTTGCCGAAGTTGGGGATCGCGTTGAGCTCACCCTCGGACTTGGAGACGAGGTCGCCAACGGTTTGGATCCCCGCCCGCTTGAGGCAGTTGTAGGAGCGCACGCCCAGCTCGAGCTCCTCGATGAGGATGTCGGCCATGGGACCGCCGGCCGCACCACCGCCGCCGCCCACGCCGGGGCCGGTGGCCACGGCGCCGTTGGCGCCCTCGCCCAGGACGCCGCCGGGGCCGGCACGCAGCTCCTCGAGGCGCTCGGGGTCGGTGAAGATGGCCAGCAGCTCGATCAGGCGCTCGGAGGCCTCGCGCAGCACCTCGGCGGGCTCCTTGGAGCCGTCGGTCTGGATGTCCATCGCCAGCTTGTCGTAGTCGGTGCGCTGACCGACGCGCGCAGGCTCGACCGCGTAGGCCACGCGGCGCACGGGCGAGAAGATCGAGTCGATCGGAATCACGCCGATCGGCTGGTCGGCCGACTTGTTCTCCTCGGCCGGGCGGTAGCCGCGCCCGCGCCCGATCGTGAGGTACAGCTCCAGCTTGGTGTCCTTCTCCAGCGTGGCGATGTGCACCGACTCGGGCTCGAGGATCTCCACGCCGGCGGGCAGGTCGATGTCCGCGGCGGTGATGTCGGCGGGCCCGCTGACCACCAGCGGGGCCTCGATCTCGCTCGCGTCGGAGTGCATGCGGCACACGATGCCCTTGAGGTTGAGGACGATGTCGGTCACGTCCTCCTTGACACCCGGGATGGTCGAGAACTCGTGCGCCACGCCCTCGATGCGCACGCTGGTGACCGCTGCGCCCTCCAGCGAGGAGAGCAGCACCCGGCGCAGCGAGTTGCCGAACGTGTAACCGAAGCCCGGGTCCAGCGGCTCGATCGAGAAGGAGCCGCGGTTGCGCTCCACGCTTTCGCTGGTGATGCGGGGGATCTGGAAGTCGAGCATCAGGGTCCTAACGTATGTCGTCGTCTCGGGCAGGGCTCGCCCGCGGGCGCGGCCGGAATCTCAGGGCCTACTTGGAGTACAGCTCGACGATGAGCTGCTCCTGCACCGGCGCCGTGACCTCGCGGCGTTCGGGCCGGCGCAGCACCTTCGCCGTGAGGGCGTCGTGGTCGGCCTGCAACCACGCCGGCACCTGCGCCGTCAGCTCGGTGGCATCGCGGATCGTGGCCTCGACCGGCGTGCCGGCCTTGACCGCGATGACGTCGCCCGCGCGCACCTGGTAGCTCGGGATGTCCACGCGACGGCCGTTGACCGTCCAGTGGCCGTGACGCACGAGCTGGCGCGACTGTCGGCGCGACGCGGCGAAGCCCAGGCGCACCAGGACGTTGTCCAGGCGGCACTCGAGCATCGTGAGCAGGTTCTCGCCCGTGATGCCGGGCTGGTTGGAGGCCTTCTCGTAGTAGCGGCGGAACTGGCTCTCGAGCACGCCGTAGTAGCGGCG
>JBBJOB010000050.1:0-11611 GCA_037721455.1 Solirubrobacteraceae bacterium
ATGAGAGATCGCGTGGAGGGCCGAAGAACTGGTCGGTCGGGCGCTCCGCCCGGGTCAGCGGCCGTCGCGGCGCTCGGCTCGGTCGTGGCCGCGCCCGGCAGGCTCCTCGGTGCGCTCCACGCGGCCCGGGCGGCCTGAGGGGCGGTCCGCTCGCGGCGAGGGACCCTCCGCCCGGTCGGGGCGACGCTCTGCTCGCGGCGGGGGGATCTCCACGCGGTCAGGTCGGCGCTGCACGCGGTCGTCGCGGCGCTCCGTTCGGCGCTCAGGCCGCTGGGAGCGGCGGTCGTCGGGGGCCCCGGTGCGCTCGCGACCGCGGCCCCGGCGGGCACGGGCTCGTGTGATGGGCTCCTGCGCGGTTTGCGCGACGGTCCGGCGCTGGGGCGCTTCGTGCGCGGCGCGCCGCTCGCGTCCGCGCGGGGGCCGGTCGCGGTCGCTCCGACGCTCGACGCTTGACGCCGCGCGCCGCTCGTCGCGGCCGCTCTGCGGCGCACCGTCGGACGGACGTTGCGCGGACGGGTCGGGCAGGGAGGCGACCAGCGGCTGCGGCCCGGAGAACGCCGGGCTCGGCCCCGGCACAAGGCCGGGCGCCGGTGCTATCGCCAGGCCAGGCAGAAGGGCCACGAGAGGCGGGCTCAGGAAGCCGGGCACCCCGGGCAGCCGTGGCGGGCCCTGTGCAGGTGGTGTCGGGCCGCCGAGCGGGTCGCCGCCGAAGGGCGAGAGCGGGACGAGGGCCTCGCGCGAACTGAGCGGCAGCGCCGCCGAGTTCGCGCCGTCGGCGGTGAGGCTCCCGCTCCCTACGCCAGCGCCCGGGAGCGCCGTGCCGGCCGCGGCGACAGCGGGGCCGGCGCCGGACTGCGGGCCGGTCCCGCCCGGGTCGGGCAGGCGCAGCGCCGAGCCCGTGTCGCCCCCGCCAAGCACCGGCCAGCCGTCGGTCGCGAAGCCGCCGGTGATGAGGAGCAGGCACACGGACAGCACGACGAGCAGCGCGCTCGTCGCTGCGGCCATCGCGGTCAGTCGCCGACGTCCGGCCATCTCCGTGGTTGGTCGGACAGATGACGCCCTCCGACAAGCTGCGGGTCACCGGATGGACGGATGACCGGTGCGCCGCCGGTACAGCGTCCTACGGCCAGGGCCACCGGACCGGGGCAGTCGCCCGGTCCCGGTGGCCCGGCGCCGGTCAGCCCACCATGACCTCCTCGAGCATGCCCTCGGCGACGTGCGGCTTGCCGCCCTCGCGGTCGGAGAGGAAGCACAGGAGCGCGTAGCGGCCCGCGCGCAGCTCCATCTCGGTGACCTCCTTGGTCTTGCCGTCGAGCACCGAGGTGATGACGGCGTTCTCGAAGTCCACCGGCGGAGGACCCGAGGGAGGTTCCTCGGAGGCCAGCGCCTCCCCGACCTCCTCGAGCGTGGTGTCGCCGATGATCGGCGCCAGCACCGCGTGATGGATCTCGTCGCTGCGGTTGTCGAACAGGATCGTGTTGCGCCCGGGCTTCAGTCCGGTGGCCTTGAAGCCGTGCTCGTGCTCCTCCGCGTCCTCGTCCCCCCCGGCGTCCCTGCCCTCCCCGTCGTCCCCGTGCTCCCCGTCGTCCTGCGCGACGATGGACGCGGGGACCTGGGGGAGCTCGCCGGGCTCGCCCTCGGTCACCGCGAACTCGGCGAGGGCGCCGCGGGTCGCGGGCGTGGGGCCCTCCTCAGGGCCGCCCGCGCCGAGGGAGATCACCACGTAGTTGCCCGCGGGCAGGTTGATGAACGTGGTGCCCTGCTGACCCGGGGGGGTGAGCGCCACGCCGCCGGCGCCGCGGAGCCACTCCGGCGTCTTGCTCTCCTCCGAGTCGATGACCTCGAGCGCCTCCTGGGCGGTGTGGCCTTGCTCGAGGCGGATGAGCTGCGCCTCGTGCGGCATCTTGCCGGCGTTCTTGAAGGCGATCTTCACCAGGCCGCCCTTGATCGAGCCGGGCGCCTCGGTCGCGAAGCGGTCCTCGCCGAGATCGGAGGTGGTGATGGACAGGGTGGTCGGCTGAGCGGCGGCGGGGCTCTGCTCCGCCGAGCCGCCTCCCCCACCCTCGCTCGAGTCATCGCCGCAGGCCGACAGGCCGAGCGGAACGGTCAAGACGAGGCAGGCCGCAATCCTGCGGAACCTCGCCCGCTTGGTCGGGACGGACATGGGTGCTTTCCCTCCTTGGTTGGCTTTCCGAGCCGATCAGTGGCTCGCTGCGAAGGCTACCGGGACAGCCGCGACTTCGTCCGGTGGCTGGCCATGGGCCGTGGCTATGGCAGCTTGCCGTCGGGCGAGGCGAGCGCGTCGTGGGCGCCCGAGAGGTCGGTGCGCGCGACGATCAGACGCCGCGCCTCGTCGAGGTCGGCCGGGCGGCCGACGCTCAGCGCGGTGATCAGGCGGTCGCCGCGCAGGTACCAGACCGTGAACGCGCCGTCGTCGAAGGAGCCGCGTACGATCTCCTCGTCCCAGCCGTCGGGCGCGAAGCCGACCGACTCCAGCGAGCACCAGTCGGCCAGGTCGCTCCAGAAGTAGGGCACCACCTCGTGGGCCCGCTCCTCGCCCAGCAGGTTCGCGGCCACGGTGCGCCCGTGCTCGACGGCGACCTCGAAGTGCTCGATGCGCACGTGCGCGTCGTGGTGTACGGAGCGGAACTCGCACATGTCCCCCGCCGCCCACACGCCCGCGGCCGAGGTACGCAGGCGCTCGTCGCACAGCACACCGCCCAGTGGGCCCAGCTCGAGCTTGGCCGCCCGGGCCAGCATCACGTCGGGCGTCGCGCCGACGCCCAGGACGACGGCGTCGGCCGCCAGCTCGCGCCCGCCCTCGAGCACCACCTTCTCGACGCGCTCGCCGGAGCCCTCGAAGCGCTCCACCGTCGCCTCGCCCACGAAGGCCACCCCGTGCTCCTCGAGCACGCGCTGGAAGAACCGCCCGGTCTGCTCGCCGAAGCCCCGTGACAGCGCGACGGGCTCCTGCATGACCACGGTGCACCGCTTCCCCATGGCGGTGAGGGTTGCCGCGACTTCGCAGCCGATGTAGGAGCCGCCGATCAGCACCACCTCCGAGGCGTGCTCCACGTCGCCGCGGATCGTGTCCGCGTTGCGCAGCGCGCGCAGGTAGTGCAGCCCCTCCAGGTCGGCGCCGTCGACGTTGAGCCGGCGCACGTTGGCGCCGGTGGCCACCAGCGCGCTGCCGAAGGACAGCTCCGACCTGTCCGAGAGCTTCACCGTGTGTGCGGCCGTGTCCATCTTCATCACGCTCACGCGGGTAAGCAGCTCGACGTCGTTGTCGGCGTACCAGCTCTCGGGGCGGTAGAGCGCGTCGTCGCGGCCTTGCGCTCCGCTCAGGTAGCTCTTGGACGCCGGGGGGCGTTCGTAGGGCGGGTCGGGCTCGCGCCCGGCAAGCACGACCGAGCCCTCGAAGCCGCCCTCGCGCAGGGCCACCGCGCAGGCCGCCGATGCGACGCCCCCGCCGACCAGCAGCACGTCCGCCTGGCGGTCACCCACCGGGGCGGACGCCGTTGGGGTTGAACTGCATGGTGATCGTGTCCTCGAGGCCGGGGTCGAGGACGATCAGGACCTCGTCGCCGGGATTGACGACGGTCTCGGCCGTGGGCACGAAGCCCGGCTTGCCCGGGACGAGCACGGAGATGACCAGCGCGCCCTCCGGGAGCTCGATATCGGCCACCCTTCGGCCCGCTGCGGGGGCGTCGGGGGTGACCTCGACCTCGATGATCTCCAGTTGCTCGTCGGGCAGGTCGAGCAGGTGCACGAGCCCGTGGCCCGGGATGTCGTGCTCGATGAGGTTGAGGATGAGGTCGGTGGCCGAGACGGCGGGCTGGATCCCCAGCAGCTTGAAGTGCTGCACGTTGCGGGGGTTGTTGACCCGCGCGATGATCCGCGCGCACATGTACTTCTCCTTGGCCACCTGGCAGATGAGCATGTTGTCCTCGTCGTCGCCGGTGACCGCCACGACGAGGTCGGCGCGCTGGATGCCCGCGCGCTCCAGGACCCACAGCTCGGTGGCGTCGCCGTACTGGACGGCGTGCTCGAGCTCCTGCTCGATGCGCAGGTAGCGGGGTCGCCAGCCCTCGATGAGCGTCACCTCGTGACCGTTGCCGATCAGCTCGCGGGCCAGGTTGAGCCCGACCTTCCCGCCCCCGGTGACGACGACGTACATCAGATGGTTGCCACGCGGGTCGTGGAGGCAGCCATCCGCTACCCGGCCGCCGTGATGAGCGCCTGCTCGAACTGCTGGATGGCGTGCTTGGTCGGGCAGACGGTGTTGAGACCGTGCTTCTCGGCGTACCAGTCCGAGCGGGCCGGGTCCAGGACGCGCACGATCACGTGCTCCACCCCGAAGCGCTTGCGGGCGATCTGGGCGATGGTCAGGTTGGTGTTGTCGCCGTCGGTGGAGGCGATGAACACGTCGGCCTGGTCGACGCCCGCAGCCATGAGCGCCTCCATCTCGATGCCGGTTCCGACTGTGAAGCGACCTCCGTTGTCCTCCCAGCTCCCCTCCAGGCCGACCTCGAGGCGCTCGTGTGAGAGCGGGTCCTCGTCGAGGATCGAGACCTCGTGGCCGGCCGCCAGCGCGGAGCGCGCGACCGAGGAGCCGACCCGGCCCGCGCCGACGATGAGCACGAACATGGCGGGCACTCTAGACAGTCATCTAGCGCGGGGCGTCAGCGTCAACACGGCCGCGCAGCTCATCGGCGTCGCCGCTCGGCGGCGCGGTGAGGATGACCCGGCACGGTGCGCGCGTGACCACGTGCTTGGTCGCCTCGCCGACGAAGTCGTCCATTGCTGCGCGCCCGCCCAGCAGCGCCCCGCGGCGCACCCGCGAGGGCTCGTCGGCGCCCAGGACGATGACCTCCACCCCGCGCCGGCGGGCCTCCTCCACGATGGCCTGGCCGGCGCGCCGGCCGCGGACGGTGGCCGTCTGCACGGTGACCCCCTCGTACTCCTCCCCCACCGCCTTGGCGCGCTTGAGGGCCACTCGCGCTGTCTCGAGGCGGTCGGCGGGCAGACGGGCGTCGAGCGGCAGGCTCATCGGGACCTCGAAGACCCAGATCGCCTCGATCACCGCGCCTTCCTCGCCGACCGCCTCGTCGGCGGCGTCCTCGGCGGCCAGTCGGCCGGCGGTCTGGATCAGGTCGTCGTCCAGCGGCGTGCCCAGGATGGGCACCATGATCGACCCGAACCCGGCGTCGCGGGGCTCGTGGCGCAGGGCCTCCTCGGCGATGACCACGCGGGCACGCAGCGACTTGCCGCCCGACCGGCGGTACACCACGTAGAGCACCAGGCCGCCGACCAGCCAGCCCACCCCGGCGTAGCGCGCCGGCCCGTGGAAGACCAGCAGGCTGACGAACAGCGCCGCGGCGACGACCGCGCCCAACAGCGCCGGCAGCGGCACTTCCCCTCCCCCCACGGTGACGTTGACCGGCACGCGGTAGGGACGCGGGCGGCGGGGCTCCTTGTAGCGCAGGCGGATGATCGCCGCGTGGGCGATGAGGAAGCCCAGCAACGCCCCGAACGCGTAGATGCCCACCAGGCCCTCGAGGTCGCGCGGGATCACCAGCCCGGCGGCCAGCGCCGCCGCGGTGACGATGACCACCCACGGCGTGGCCCGCGTGGGGTGCAGCCGCCCCACCGCGCTGGGGATCTGGAGGTTGGTGGCCAGCTGGTAGGCCAGGCGCGAGAGGCCCAGCATGGCGGCGTTGGCCGCGGCGACCAGGGTGAGGGCGGCCAGCACGGCCACCGTGTACATCAGGCCATCGGCCAGCCAGGGCGGTTCGAAGCCGGTGACCAGCCCGGCCACGGGCGCCTTGAGGAACTCCGTGCTCAGCGCGGTCTGCCCGCCGCTGACCGGCAGGGCGGTGACGGCCACCAGCGCGATGCCCGCGTAGACGACCGGCACGGCCAGCGCCGCGGTGCCCACCAATCGCTTGAGTCCCGCCCGCCCGACGCCGACTTCGCCGGCCAGGCCGGAGGCCGACTCCAGCCCGGTGAAGGCCACCGTGGCGATGGTCAGCGCGAAGATGACGTCCGACCACGGCGGCGAGGTGCCCAGGTCGATCGGCTCGGTGAGCGTGCTCGCGTCGAAGACCAGGACCAGCCCGAGCACGATGATCGCCACCTGCAGCGCGAGGTCGGCCACGACCAGCGCCAGGACCCGACGGAAGCGCCGGCGCGAGAAGCCCAGCACGTTGCGCACGGTCACGTAGGCGATGACCGCGAAGGCGCCCAGCACCTCCCAGGCCCCCGTGCCCAGCGGGGCCCACAGCACGGCGGCGTAGTTGACCGCCACCAGGCTGGTGACCGCCACGAGGATGAGGAAGTCGAGGATGACCACCCAGCCGGCGACGAAGCTCCACAGCTCGTCGAAGGCGTAGCGGGCGAAGACGGTGGCGCCGGCGCGGTCCTGGTGCAGCGACGCGCCCTCGGCGTAGGTCATGGCGGTGAGGACGAAGAAGCCGCCGGCGATCAGGAAGACCAGCGGAGTGAGGCCCAGCGCCCGACCGGCGATGACCCCCAGGGCGAAGTAGATGGCGCTGGCCAGCGAGGTCCAGATGATCGAGAACAGGACCGGCGAGCCCACCGTGCGGCGCACGAGCAGCGGCGTCTGGTCCGGCGCGGGGGGATCGGGACGGCGCATCAGTGGTCGTCCACGGCGAAGGCCACTATCGCCTGGCGATGTACAGGCGCCCGCCGCCCGCCACGATGAACAGCAGGCCCAGCAGGAGCCCGAGGGCAAACGGCCCGCCGCCCGCGGCGACCGTGCGCACGATGAGGGCGACGCCGATGACCACGAGCGCGGCGGAGAGGAGCTGGGTGGCGGGGCCGTGCACGGCTGCGAATCTACCCTGCCGTGGTGACCACTCCGCGGCGGTCGTCGGGCCGGGGGTCTGCCTCGAGGATCACGCGGCACGGCCGGTCGCTGAGCACGGTCTCGACCGTCTTGGAGAAGATCGACCCTCCGCCGCGTTGGGGGAGGGGCAGGATCAGCGCCCGGGCGCGCAGCGTGCGTGCCTCCTGCACGATGAGCCGCCCGGCCTGGCCGGCGCGCACCTTCTCCACCCGGCCGGTGACCCTCCGGCCTCCCTGGACGCGCGCCTGCTCGATGAGCGACCGGGCGGCGAGCTCGGCTTCGGGCAGCGCGGCATCCAGCGGCGAGCTGGCCGGCACGGTGACGAGGGCGAGCACGTGGATGCCCCGCCGCCGCCGTGCGGCCAGGCGGATCGCGGTGGCCACGGTCTGGGGGTCGTAGTCGCGCGTCTCGAAGGCGACGAGCACCGACTCGTACTCGGCCTCGCGCTCGGTGACCAGCTTGGCCTCGACCACCTTGTGGGTCGTCGTGAGGTCCAGGCCCTGGCGGCGGCGGTAGACGATGTAGACGACCATGCCCAGGGCCAGCCAGATCGTCCCGGCGATGCCCACGGTGAGGTCGAGGAACGTCACGACCAGGAAGGCCGAGCCGGTCCCCATCAGGCCCAGCACGGCGAACAGCGGGAAGTCGTGGCCGCGGACGCGTAGGCGGCCGGGGCTGCGGTAGGGCCGCTCCTGGTCGGGGGCGATGGCCCGCAGGCGGATGACCGCCAGGTGGGCCATCGAGAAGGACAGCATCGCCCCGAAGGCATAGATCGAGCCCAGGAAGTCGGCCTGGCCGGGCAGGATCGCGAGGATGGCCACCCCGGAGAAGACGACGATGCCCAGATAGGGCGTCCCGAAGCGCGGGTGCAGGCGGCGCAGCGCGTCGGGCAGCTGGCGGTAGAGGCCCATCGAGTAGGTCAGCCGCGAGACGCCGAGCACCCCGGCGTTGGTGGCCGCGATCAGGATGGTCACGGCTAGGATGCCGACGTAGAGTTCGGCAAAGCCCTGGAAGACCCCCAGCTCCATGTTGCTCACGATGCCCAGCACGGGGTCCGACGCGAAGCCGCCCTCCTCGGCCGGCACCCCCAGCGGCGTCGAGCACTCGCCGCCCTCACAGGTCACGGGGAGCGCGGACAGCGCGATGAAGGGCAGCGTGAAGTAGATGACGAAGACGGCGATCATCACCCGCTTGATGGCCGCGGGGATCGTCGTCTTCTCGTCGCGTGCCTCGCCGGCCATGTTGGACACGGTCTCGATCCCCGTGTAGGCCACCGTGCCCACCGGGATGGCCAGCAGGAAGTCCGACCAGGTCGGCGCGGTGCCCAGGAGGGAGAAGCCGTCGACCAGCCGCTCGGGATTGAGGACCAGGAAGACGCCGAGGCAGACGATGGCCACCTGGCTGAGGAAGTCGACGACGGCCAGGACCACGTTGACGTTGACCGCGTCGCTGACGCCGCGCACGTTGACCGCGGCCAGCAGCGCCACGAGCACGGCGGCGAAGAGGATCGCCCCGACGCCCGTGCGGAAGAAGTCGAAGGTGACCCCGCCGAAGTAGCCCGCCGCGAAGAACGCCGAGATGGCGATCGTGATCACGTAGTTGAGCATCTGGGCCCACGCGGTGAAGAAGGACCAGAACTCGTTCAGCGCGCGGCGCACGAACAGGCTTGCCCCGCCCGCCTCCGGGTACATCGCCGTGGCCTCGGCGTAGGTGGTCGCCGTGCAGTAGAAGAGCGCGCCGGCCAGGACGAAGACGATCGGCGTGAGGCCCAGCGCGAGAGCGGCGACCAGCCCGAGCGCGTAGTAGATCGACGAGCCGACGTTGCCGTAGGCGGTCGAGAAGAGCGCGTTGACGCCCAGGACGCGCTGCAGGCCTAGGAGGCGGCGTTCGGCCATGGGCGCCGGGCAGTCTAGGGTGGGGACGCCCGACCAGGCAGGATGGGGGCATGCGCGTCCTGGTCATCGGCGGCGGCGAGGTCGGGCAGAACGTGGCCCGTGTGCTGAGCGGGGAGCGCCACGACGTGACGCTCATCGATCAGGACGCCGCCCGCGTCGAGGCGCTGCAGGGCGAGATCGACGCTCTGGTGCTGGCGGGCAACGGCGCCTCCCCGCGGTTCCTGCGCGACGTCTCGGCCGGCGAGGCCGACCTCCTGGTCGCCGTCACAAAGCGCGACGAGACCAACGTGATCGCCGCGCTCGCCGGCCACCAGCTCGGGGCGCACCAGACCATCGCCCGGGTCCGCGACCCCGACTACTTCGGTCCCGGGGACTCCTTCGCGCGCGACGAGCTGGGCATCGACTTCCTCATCAACCCCGAGCGCGCCACCGCCGAGGACCTCGCCGAGGCGATCCTGCTCCCGGGCGCGGTGCACGTGGAGTACTTCGCCGAGGACCGCGTGGCCGTCGCCGAGTCGATCCTCACCGAGCGCTCTCCCCTGCTCGGCCTCTCCCTCGCCGAGCGGCGCAGGGTCCGTCCGCACTCGATCATCGGGATCATCCGCGAGGGCCAAGCGGTCCCGTGTGAGCCGGGACACCGGCCGCGGGTCGCAGATCACGTGCTGGTCGCCGCGGCGCGCGAGGACATACGTCCCGTCGTGGCCGACCTCGCCGGGCACGCCGAGCGCGTGCACGAAGCAGTCGTCTTCGGGGGCGGCCGGATCGGCCTCCACCTGGCTCGCCGCCTCCAGGAGAGCGACGAGGTGGCGGTGACGGTGATGGAGCGCGACCGCGAGCGGGCGCGCTACATCGCCGAGCGCCTACCGGGAACGACCGTGCTGCACGAGGAGGGCGTCGGACGCGAGGTGCTCCTCTCCCAGGGCGTGGACCGCGCCGGAGCGTTCGTGGCCTGCGCCGGCGACGACCGCGCCAACCTGCTCGCCGCCCTGCACGCCAAGAAGCTCGGGGCCGGCATCTGCATGGCGGTGGTCTCCCGCGAGGAGTTCATCCCGCTGGTGGACGCGCTGGGCATCGACACGGCTGTCTCACCGCGGCTGGTGACCAGCGAGGCGATCCTCCGTGCGGTGCGGGGAGAGAACGTCCGGGCGATGTACCTCCTGCTCGGCGGCGCCGAGGTGCTCGAGGTCCAGGCCGATACGGGCTGCCGGGCAGAGGGTCGCACCATCGAACAGACCGATTCGATGGCGCGCACCCACATTGCGGCGATCGTGCGCGACGGGCGCGTCATCCTCCCGGAGAAGGGCCGCGAGACGGTCCGGGGAAGCGACCGGCTCGTGGTCTTCAACGCCCGGCCTGGCGTGGCCGACGTCGAGCGGGCCTTCACGGCTCCTTGAGACGCCGCCTGCGCCGGCTCGGGCCGGGCCTCAACTGGCGCCTCGTCGCGCCCGTGGTGTCCGGGACCGTGCTCGCCGTGGGTCTGGGGATGCTCGCCTGTTTCACCGTGGCCCTGGTGAACGGGGACGGCGCCGCGCTGGCCTTCGGCGTTCCCGGCGCCGTCGCGGTCGCCACCGCGGCGCTGGGCCTGCGCACCACCAACCGGTTGGGCGCCATCCCGCTGCGCCCACGCGACGGCTTCTTCGCAGTGACCTGCGCCTGGGCGACGGCCGCCCTGGTCGGCGCGATCCCGTTCCTGATCTACCCGACGTTCACGGGCATCACGGACGCCTTCTTCGAGAGCATGAGCGGGTTCACCACCACCGGCGCCACGCTGATCGACACCATCGAGGACGAGCCGGACGCCATCCTGCTGTGGCGGAGCATCACCCAGTGGCTGGGAGGGGTGGGGATCGTCGTCCTCGTGGTCGCCGTGGCGCCCGCGACCGGCCTGGCCTCCCAGCGCGTCTTCTACGCCGAGACCTCCGGGGTCACCGCCGAGCGGCTGACCCCCCGCATCGCCGACACCGCGAAGATCATCTGGGGGATCTACCTCGCGCTGACCGCGCTGGGCTTCGTCGCCTTCCTGGTGGCCGGCATGGCGTCCTTCGACGCGATCAACCACAGCTTCACCACCGTGGCGACGGGCGGGTTCTCGACCCGGACGGCGTCGATCGCGGCCTTCGACTCGCTCGCCGTCGAGCTGGTGGCCATCGTGTTCATGGCCCTCGGCGGGGTGAACTTCGCGTTCTACTGGCGTGCCCTGCGCGGCAGGGAGCGGCTGTGGCCCCAGGCCGCCGAGGTCCGCGCCTATGTCCTCCTGCTGCTGGCCGGCATCGCGGTGGTGACCGCGAGCCTGTGGGCCTCAGACCAGGCCGGCGGGCTGCCCGGGGCGCTGCGCGACGCGGCCTTCACCGTCACGAGCATCATGACCACGACCGGCTACACCACGGCCGACTTCGACGAGTGGCCGTCCTTCGCCATGCTCGTGCTCCTCGCTCTCATGTTCGTCGGGGGCTGCGCGGGATCGACCAGCGGGGGCATGAAGGTCATTCGCATCATGCTGCTCGCCAAGACGGCCCGCCAAGAGATCGAGCGCCAGCTTCGCCCCAAGGCCGTCCAGGTGCTGCGCATCCGCGGCAAGGTGTTCTCCGAGGAGCTGCGCCGCGGGGTCCTGGGCTTCTTCTACATCTACGTGACCGTCTTCCTGGTCGGCACGCTGATCATGGCCGCGATCGGCCTCGATCTCGTCACGGCCGCCTCCGCGGTCATCACCACGCTGAACGTGGTCGGGCCCGGCCTGGGAGAGGTGGGCGCCACCGAGAACTACGGCGCGGTGCCCGCGGGCGGACGCTGGGTGCTCAGCTTCCTCATGCTCGCGGGCCGGCTGGAGATCTTCACCGTGCTCGTGCTG
>JBBJOB010000262.1:0-3079 GCA_037721455.1 Solirubrobacteraceae bacterium
CTAGCCCTAGCGAAGCAGTCCCTCGAGCGCGCCGCGCAGCGCCTGCGCCGAGCGCTGCGGGCTGAACGCCGCGGCCTGCGCGGCCCCGCGCTCGCGCAGCTCCGCGCGCAGCTCGCCGTCGCCCACCGCGAGGGCCAGCAGCTCGGCGACCACGGCGAGGTCGTCGTCGTCGACCAGCAGGGCGGCGTCGCCCGCCACCTCGGGCACCGCGCCCGCCGGCCGGGCGATCACGGGGACCCCGAAGCGCAGCGCCTCGAGCACCGGAACGCAGAAGCCCTCGTGCTCGGACAGGCACAGGAAGGCGTGGGCGGCACGGAAGCGATCGCCCAGGTCAGCCGCCGGCAGCGACTGCTCGAAGGTCACCGCGCCGGGCGCGACGGCGTCGGCCAGCGCGCGGAGCTGCTCGCCGTAGCGCGGCGTGACCGGCTCTCCGACCAGCACCAGGCGCGCGTCGGGCGCGTGCTCGCGCGCGTAGAGCGCGAAGGCGCGGATCACGGCGTCCTGGCGCTTGTGGGGCATCAACCGGCCCACGAACAGCACGGTGGGCGGCCCGGGCGGGTCGGATGGCCCGGGCGCACCCAGGCGCTCGGGATGGCTGAGGACGGGCACCACGGTGACCTCGCCCGCCCCCGCGGCGTGCAGTTCGGCCGCGTTGAAGGCCGAGTCGGCGGCCACCGCGTCGCTGGCGCGAACGAACTCGGGGAGCTGCGCGCGACCCACGGCGCACTGCACGGCGATGGCCGGTTCGTGCTCCCACAGCCAGTGCGCCGGGGTGACATTGTGGTTGAGCAGCAGCGTGCGGTTGGGAAGCTGGAGTACTCGCGCCACCTTGGGCGCGTAGGCCGAGTAGTGCACGAGCAGCACGTCGTCGGGCGCGGGGGCCAGCGTGCCGAGGCCGCCGACGCGGTGACCCATGCGCGGGTCGATGGACGCCGCGACGTCGCTCCCGCCCCAGCCCCAGTCGGTGAAGCAGCGGCGGAACTCGAGCGCCTCGGTGGTCACGGCGTCGTAGGGCCCCGCGCCGGAGAGGACCTGGTGGACGATCACCGCGGACCGTGGTCCGGCCCACCCGGACCTGCGCTGCGCTCCTCGAGGCGCGTGACCCGGTCCGAGAGCTGGGCGACGTGCATGGCCACCACGAGGTTGAAGCGCGTCTGCTGGGAGAGCACCTGGGCGTTGTACTGGCGCAGCGCCCGGTACAGCGTCCGCTTGGCCAGCGTGATCGGCGCCCCGAGGCGGCGGGTGGAGCGAAGCTCGTCCACGTCGGGCTCGATGACCGCCCACTCCAGGAGCTGCTCCAGCCCGGGGCTCTGTGCGGGCGCCACCCGGAAGCGCTCCAGGTCGTCGGCGTAGGCACCGCGGGCGCGGGCCGCCGCCGCGCGCTCGCGCGCGGCGGCGAGGGCCTCCGCGGGCCTCACGGCGTGACCGGCTGGGGGTCCGGGGTGCCCATGAGGCGATGGTAGAAGGGCAGCGCATGCCCGGTCGGCCCGTCGAAGGCCACCCGCCCGCCGTCCAGCACGACCGTGCGGGCACATGAGCGCTCGACGAGCGCCGCGTCGTGGGAGACCAGGACCAGGGTCGCGCCGGCGGCGATCTGGCGGGCGATGCGCTCCTCGCACTTGCGCTGGAAGGCCTCGTCGCCCACGGCCAGCACCTCGTCGATGAGCAGGATGTCGGCGTCCAGGTGCGCGGCGATGGCGAAGGCCAGGCGCAGGTACATCCCCGAGGAGTAGGTCGCCACGGGGGCGTCGACGAAGTCGCCCAGCTCGCTGAAGGCCAGGATGTCGTCAAGGCGTTGCTCGATCTCAGCGCGCCCCAGGCCGTGCAGCGCGCCGTTGAGGAACACGTTCTCCCGGCCGGTGAAGTCACGCCCGAAGCCGGCGCCCAGCTCCAGCAGGGTGACGATCTGGCCGCCGGTGTGCACGCTGCCGGCGTCCAGCGGGACGATCCCCGCCAGCACCCGCAGGGTGGAGGACTTGCCCGCGCCGTTGCGTCCCACCATGCCGACGGTCTCGCCCGGGCGGATGTGCAGCGACACGCCGTCCAGGGCCTGCACGGGCGGGGGGCCGGGCGGGCGTGCTGCGTTCGCGCGGCCGATGATCAGCTCCTTGAGGGTGCGCCCGCGGTCGGCGCGCACGCTGAAGGCCCGCGACGCGTGCTCGAGCACCAGCTCGCCGGGGGCGACCGTCACACCAGCACCGCCAGCTCGGCCTCCAGCCGGCGGAACAGGGCCCGGCCGACCAGAAGCGAGAGCGCGGCGCCGGCCAGCACGTAGGCCAGCACGTCCAGGCCCGGGGCGCCACCGCCGTAGAGGATCGCGCGCACCGCCTCGATGTAGGGCGCGACCGGGTTCCCCCACTCCAGGGCGGCGCGCGCGAGCGCCTGCCCGGTGATGTCCTCGGGGCGAAAGAAGATCGGCGACAGGAAGAACCACGGCAGCAGGGCGGCCGAGAGGATGGGCGCCACGTCGCGGAAGTGGGCGTGCAGCACGGCCACGGCGAGGCTCAGTCCCAGCACGAAGCCCAGCAGTGCGAGCAGGACCACCGGCAGCAGGAGCAGCGCGACGTCCAGCGTGCCGCGCAGGACGATGGTCACCACCCCCACCGCCACGAGCAGCACGACGAAGGTGATCGCCTGGACGGCGACCACCGAGGCCGGGATGGTCTCGCGCGGGAAGCGCGCCTTGCGGATCAGCGCGCCGTGGTCGAGCAGGCTGGGCGCGGCGCTGAGCAGCGACTGGCTGAAGAAGATCCACACGATCAGCCCCACCATGAGGAAGAGCGGGAAGTCCGGGATGCGCTGGAGCTCGAAGATGACCCCGAACAGCAGGTAGTAGGCGCCCATCAGCACCAGGGGGTTGACCAGGTACCAGGCGATGCCCAACGCCGAGCCCTTGTACTTCTGGCGCAGCTCGCGACGTACCATCTGCTCGAAGAGGTAGCGGTGGGCCACTCCGGGATCATGGCAGCGCCGCCGGGGCGCCTGCCCGCGAGGCTCAGTACGCGCCGCGGCGCGAGAGCACCGCGGGAACCGTCTTGAGCAGGATGACCAGGTCCAGGAAGACCGACCAGCGCTCGAG
>JBBJOB010000051.1:0-11512 GCA_037721455.1 Solirubrobacteraceae bacterium
AGACCGCCCGGAGGGCGGGCCCCGTCGTCAGGACGCGGGGCCGGATGCCCCGCGGAGGTGACCCTGTGCAGATCGACGTCGTCACCCTCTTCCCCGACTGGTTCGACTGGTTCGCCGGCCAGCGTCACGTACGCAACGCGCTGGCCCACGGCCACGAGCTGCGCATGCTCGGCCTGCGGGAGCACACGCCGTTGACCGGCGGCCAGGTCGACGACACGCCCTTCGGTGGCGGGGCGGGGATGGTCCTGCGCGTGGACGTCATGGACGCCGCGCTGCGCGCGCACTACGGCGAGGACCCGACGGACCTGCGCCTGCGCCGTCGCGTCATCGCCCTTACGCCCGGCGGGCGAATGCTCGACGACGCCTACGTGGACGAGCTGGCCGCTGAGCCGGCGCTGACCCTGCTGTGCGGGCGCTACGAGGGCTTCGACGAACGCATCGTCCAGCACTTCGCCTCCGACACCCTGTCGGTCGGACGCTACGTGCTCAGCGGAGGCGAGCTCGCAGCGATGGTGGTCGCCGACGCGGTGCTGCGCAAGCTTCCGGGCGCATTGGGCCACGCCGACTCTGCCGTCGAGGAGAGCTTCAGCACCGCGCTCGAGGGCCACCCCGAGTACCCGCACTACACCCGTCCGGCGGGCTACCGCGGCTGGGACGTGCCCGAGGTGCTCCTCTCGGGCCATCACGAGGAGATACGCCAATGGCGCCGCGCCCGCTCCGCCGAGCGCGGCGGCGGGCCTCGCGGCGCCTGAGCGGCTTCCCTGGCCGGGGCCGTGCTGGCGCACTGTCCCCGGCCGGAAAGCCACTCAGCCATCCACGATGCCCGCCGCCGGGGGGCTTGGCGCTACCATGCGCGATCCGCGTGGAGGCCGTCCCGCCCCACGCGTTCTCTTTGCCATGAGCACGGTCATCGAAAGCCTCGAGCGCGATCAGCTGCGCCGGGTTCCCGCCTTCCAGGCCGGCGACCGCCTGCGCGTGCACTTTCAGGTCGTCGAGGGCACCCGCCGGCGCACCCAGGTCTTCGAGGGCGTGGTCATCAAGCGTCAGGGCCACGGCGCACGCGAGACCTTCACCGTGCGCAAGCAGTCCTTCGGCGTCGGCGTGGAGCGGACGTTCCCCGTGCACTCCCCCAAGATCGAGAAGATCGAGGTCGCCGCCCGCGGCGACGTGCGGCGCGCCAAGCTCTACTACCTGCGCGACCGCGTCGGCAAGGCCGCCCGCGTGCGCGAGCGTCGCTACACCGGTCCCGACCCCACCGCCACCCTCGAGGCTCAGGCCGCCGCCCAGCCCGAGGCCGTCGACGCCGAGGGCGCCGAGGCGGACGAGGTCGTCGAGGAGGCCGCAGCGCAGCAGGCCGACGCCGACGCCGATGGCGCGACGCAGGCCGCCGCCGCCGGCCCGGGCGACGCGGAGGGCTCGCAGGAGCGCACCGCGTCGTCGTCGTGAAGCAGGCCGGCAACTCCCTCGTCGAGCTCGTCGTCATCGTCGCCGTGGCCCTCGGCCTGGCGCTGGGGATCCAGGCGCTGCTGGTCAAGCCCTACCGCATCCCGAGCGAGTCGATGGTGCCCACGCTCGAGATCGGCCAGCGCGTGCTGGTCAACCGTCTCGGCGCCCGCTTCGGGGAGCCGGAGGTCGGCAACGTGACCGTGTTCCACCCGCCCGCAGGGGCTGACACCAACGAGTGCGGCGCGTCCACCGAGGATGGCGAGGTGTGCAGCAGACCGACCGACGAGCGCGCCGACGTGAACTTCATCAAGCGGGTCGTCGCCGGCCCCGGCGACACGATCGCCATCGAGGACGGCCGGGTGATCCTCAACGGCGAGCCCCAGGAGGAGCCCTTCGTCGAGCCGTGTGGCGGCGGGTCGGAGTGCGACTTCCCCGAGGAGGTCACGATTCCCGAGGGCCACTACTTCATGATGGGCGACAACCGCGGGGCCTCCGACGACTCGCGCTTCTGGGGCCCGGTGCCGGAGGAGTGGATCATCGGCGGCGCGTTCGCCACGTACTGGCCTGTGGACCGCCTCGGGCCCCTGTAGCGGCGTCCGGCGGGCCTCGCGGCGCCTGAGCGGATCCCCTGCCCGGGGCCGTGCTGGCGCACTGTCCCCGGCCGGAGATCCACCCAGGCATCCACGATGCCTCGCCGGTTGCGGCGCTGCTCCGCCGGTGTGTGCGCGATCATGCCAGCCCTCATGGCCGTGACCGCAGCAGTGCCGCCCCGCCGGGCGAAGGCCTCGAAGGGCAGGATGTCGCGCGGGCGGCGGCTGGTCAACCACGACCGCCGGTTGGGCTTCCGGTTCGTGGCGGGCGCCGACGAGGCCGGACGCGGCTGCCTGGCCGGCCCGCTGGTCGCCGGCGGGGTGTTGTTCGACCTCGAGCGCCTCGGGCCGCGCGAGGTCCGCGCGCTGGGCGCCCTCAACGACTCCAAGCAGCACGACCTCGAGGGACGCGAGGCGCTCTTCCCGATCGTCATGCGCCTGGCCACCCGTGTCGCCGTGGTCTCGCGCTGCGCGCGGGGCATCGACGAGCGCGGGCTGCACCGCACCAATCTCGCGGCGCTGCGCGACGCCCTGGCGCGCGTCGCGGTGCCGGGCTGCCTGTGCCTCAGCGACGGCTTCCCCGTCGGCCCCATCGGCCACGAGACGCGCGCCATCGTGGAGGGCGACGCCAAGAGCGCCGCGATCGCAGCGGCCTCGATCGTCGCCAAGGTCACCCGTGACCGCTTCATGCGCCGCGCGGACGAGCTCCACCCGGGCTGGGAGTTCGCCGCGCACGTCGGCTACTCGACGCCCGAGCACCGCGCGGCCATCGCCCGCCTGGGCGTGTCACCGCTGCACCGTCTCTCCTTTCAGAGCACGGCGTACACCCAGCTCTCGCTGTAGGCGGGCGGTCAGCGGTGACCGGTCGGCGCGGTGCCGCGGTGACGGCGTAGCGGCGGTATCGGATCGCCATCCCACATGATCTCGGGGACGATCCGGCTGGAGACGAACAGGAGTCCCACCGGAGCGAGGAGCTGTGGCCAGGGGCTCCAGACGGCGTAGTCCATGACGGACATGAGAGCCAAACCGAGGGCAAGGGCCCCCGGGAACAACACCCAATGCTGGCCACCTCTCAGAACGCCCCCTCGAGGTGCTCTAGCGAGGCCAGGCGGCCCTCGCGGTCGACAGTCACGCCGATGGCGTCGAGGCGCAGTTCGGCCGCGCGTGGGCGGTCGGTCGTCGTGCTCAGCCATTCCCGCGCCATCGCGCGGACCCGGCGGCACTTGACGTGGCCGAGGTTCCACCACGGCGAGCCCGCGCCCGCCCGGCGGGCCTTGACCTCGGCGAAGACCAGGGTGCGCCCGTCGAAGGCGATGAGGTCGAGTTCGCCGTGGCGGGTGCGGAAGTTCGTGGTGACGATCGCGAACCCGAGGCGCTCGAGGTGCTCCCGGGCGTACCGCTCGCCCTCGCGGCCCAGGACATGGCGCGGATCGGTCGATACGCGGGGCTCACGGGGCATGGCGGCGACGCTACGCAGGCAGGTGTGACCGATCAGCACCCAGGGGTGACGACTCTCTCGCGAAGGCGTGTCGTGTTCGCGCCGTGTCCACCCGCCGGCGGGGCGCGGAGACGCGTTGCTCGGGCCGCGCACTCTTGTTACGAGCGCGTGCTGATCCGCCACACCTGCGTGCATAGCGTGCCCGGCCATGTCCCTGGCCCGCGCCGTGACCTTCGCCATCGACGGGATCGCCTCGCGGCGGGTGCTCGTCGAGGTCGACGTGCGCGTCGGGCTGCCCGCCTTCACCATCGTCGGGCGTGGCGACATGTCGGTGCGCGAGTCGCGGGAGCGCATCCGTGCCGCGTTGCTCAACTCGGGCTTCGAGTTCCCGGCGCGCCGGATCACCGCGAACCTCGCGCCGGCTGCCCTGCGCAAGGTGGGACCGGGCTTCGACCTGGCCATCGCCTGCGCGCTGCTGGCCGCGGGCGGTCAGGTGCCCGTCGAGTCACTGGAGCGCTGGGCCATCTTCGGTGAGCTGTCGCTGGGCGGCGAGGTGCGCCCGTGCCGCGGGACGCTGGCGGTCGCCGAGGGTGCCCGACGCGCCGGATCGACGGGCCTGCTGGTGCCGCGCGCCGCGGCGCGCGAGGCGGCGCTGGTCGACGGGCTGGCCGTCGCGGCGGTCAGCACCCTGCGTGAGGTCGTGGCGGTGCTGGCCGGCGAGGTCGAGCCGCCTGCGCCTCCCGCGGCGCAGGACGAGGAACCGCGTGACACGCCTGACGATCTGGACGACGTGCGCGGTCACCTGGTCCCGATCCGCGCGCTCGTCGTTGCGGCCGCGGGCGGGCACAACCTGTTGCTGGCCGGTCCGCCGGGGACCGGGAAGACCATGCTCGCGCGGCGCCTGCCCTCGATCCTCCCGCCGCTGACCCACCCCGAGGCGGTGGAGGTCACGCGGATCCACTCGGTGGCGGGGCTGCGGGTGGGGGAGGGGCTGGCCCAGCGCCGCCCGCTGCGCGCGCCGCACCACACGATCTCGGCGTCGGGCCTGGTCGGCGGCGGTTCGAGTCCGACGCCGGGCGAGGTGAGCATGGCCCATCACGGCGTGCTGTTCCTCGACGAGCTGTCGGAGTTCGCACGCACGTCGCTCGAGGCGCTGCGCCAGCCCCTGGAGGACGGGCGCGTCGTGGTGGTGCGCCGTCAGCGCACGGCGATCTATCCAGCGCGGTTCATGCTCGTGGCCTCGACCAACCCGTGCCCGTGCGGGCACGCCGGCAGCCCGCGCTGCCGCTGCATGGAGGGCGACGTCCTGCGCTACCGCCGCCGCCTGAGCGGCCCGCTGCTGGACCGCATGGACCTGTTGGTGCACGTCGCGCGGCCCAGCGCGGCCGAGCTCGCGGGGGAGCCCCTGACCAGATCGGCCGACGCACGAGCTGACGTCGCCCGTACCCGGGCGGTCCAGACCGCCCGATTCGAGGGCACGCCGATCACCTGCAACGCGCAGATGCCGCCCCGGCTGCTGCGCGTTCACGCCTGCCTGGACGAGAGGGGCGAGACCGCGCTGGCCCTTGCCTACGATCGTGAGCACCTCAGCGCTCGCGGGCACCATCGCATCCTTCGCGTTGCCCGCACGATCGCCGATCTGGCCGGCACCGAGACCATCGGCGTGGCGCACGTCATGGAGGCGCTCCAGTTCCGCCAGGACACCGGCAGCGCGGAGTTGGCGGCGTGAACGGGGTCAACGAAGTGGACGGCGTCGACGGCCGCGACCGGGTGAGCGGTCCCGATCGTGCCTGCGACGGCTGCCTGCGCCGCACGCACCTCGTCGCACTGCTGGCAGGGCGTATCGAGCGCGAGCGTCATCGGCGGCGGCTCCCCGAGCTGTTGGCCCTGCCCGAGAACGCGCTCGTGACCGGGGTGGCCGGCCGCGACGCACCCACGGTGCTTCGCGCGCTCGACGCCTTCGTGCCGCGGGCGGCGCGAGCGGCCTGCGAGGCGGCAGGCCTCGTCGCCCTCTGCGCCTGCGATCCCCGCTACCCGGCGCGCCTGCTCGAGGCGCCCGACGCGCCGGCGGTCCTCCACGTCGCCGGCACCGCTGCCTGCCTGGAGGCGCTCGCCGGCGAGATGGATGCGGCGCCCGCCGTGGCGATCGTCGGTGCGCGACGCTCGACGACCTACGGTGACGAGGTCGCCCGCGCCCTCGGCCGCGGCCTCGCCGCCGCCGGCGTTCCCGTGGTCAGCGGGATGGCCTTCGGCATCGACGCCGCCGCGCAGGCCGGCGCGCTGGAGGCCGGCGGACCGACCGTCGCCGTGCTCGCCGGCGGCGCCGACGTTCCCTATCCGCGCAGCAAGCGCCGCCTGTACGAGCGCATCACCGGCCCGGGCGGCCGGGGCTGTGTCGTGTCCGAGCTGCCGCCCGGCTTCCAGCCGTTTAGGTGGTGCTTTCCCGCGCGCAATCGCATCATCGCCGGGCTGGCCGGGCTCACCGTGGTGGTCGAGGCCGCCGAGCGGTCGGGTTCGCTCATCACCGCGGATCTGGCCGCGGGGCTGGGCCGCGCCGTCGGCGCGGTGCCCGGGCGCGTCACCACGCCGCAGGCCGTGGGAACCAACGCGCTGCTGGCCGACGGGGCCGCCCTGGTGCGCGACGCGTGCGAGGCGCTTGACCTCCTCCTCGGCCCGGGTGCCCACGAGCGCCGCCCGCCGGCCCCGCTGGGCGACGGTCTCGAGCCGCGCTTGCGTGTCGTGCTCGAAGCGGTCGCTGCGGGCCGGGACATGGCCGGCACGGCGGCCGCCCACCCCGCCGACGTCCATGCCGTGGGCCTGGCCCTGACCGAGCTCGAACTGCTGGGCCACCTGCGCCGCGACCACACCGGCCGCTACACCGTCATCCCCCAGTAGCCTTGCTCGCCCATGGCCGCCGCCGATCGCCCCGTGCCCGTCGTGCTGTCCATCGCCGGCTCGGATTCCGGGGGAGGAGCCGGGATCCAGGCCGACCTGAAGGCCTTCGCGGCCGCTGGCGTGCACGGCGCGACCGCGATCACGGCGCTCACTGCGCAGAGCACCGTAGGCGTGAGCGCCGTTGAGGTGGTGTCGCCCGCGATGGTCGAGGCGCAGGTCGACGCCGTGGCCGGCGACCTGGGCGTCGACGCGGTGAAGATCGGCATGCTCGGCGACGTCGCGACCATCGAGGCCGTTGCCCGCGCCCTGGACCGCCTCCCGCCCGGCACCCCCGTGGTGCACGATCCCGTGATGGTGGCCGAGTCCGGCGCGCGGCTGCTGCCGCAGGCCGCCACCACCGCGCTGATCCAGCACGTGCTGCCGCGCGCGACGGTCATCACGCCCAACCTGCCGGAGGCCCGAGCGCTGATCGGCGAGAGAGTCACCGACGCCGAGGATCTCGACGGCGAGGCCCTGGCCTGTGCACTACACGCGCTGGGACCCGCCGTGGTCGTGGTGACCGGCGGCCATCGCGACGAGGTGACCGACCTGGTCTTCGACGGGGCGCGTCTCGATGAGCTGCCCGGCGAGCGCCATGCCGACGGCGCGGCCCATGGCTCGGGCTGCACGCATTCCGCGACGCTAGCCGCTCACCTCGCCCTGGGCTCGACGCCGCTGGAGGCCGCTCGCGCGGCGCGGGCGGCCTCTGGCGCCGCCGTCCGCGACGGGCTGCGGGGCCTGGGCGCGGGGGCGGGACCGGTCGACGTGCTGGGCCTGACGCTTGCCGCGGAGGTCCGCACGAAGACCCGGCGCGCGACCCCGCCTTCAGGGGCCCGGCCTCTGCCATAATGGCCGGCTCCATGAGGTTCCTGCGCATGAAGCCCGGACACGGCGAGATCCTCGTTGCAGCGGGCGACGTCGATGTCCCCGAGGAGGAGCGCGAACTGATCGAGGCCTTCCGCCGCCAGCTCGACGAGGGCCTGTGGGCCGCCGTGCCGACCACCGGGTCGGGCGGCCGGCGCCAGGCCCAGATGGTGCGCCACTTCGACGAGATCCCACGCGACGCCGACCGCGTGATCTTCTTCCCTCGCGCCGCCGGCGGGAGTTAGTGGTCCTTCCGGTGGGTCTCGCACCGTTTCGCCGGAAGAACCACTAGGTCCTGGCTGTGCTGCTCGCCCTCAGCGCCACGGCCATCGTCATCCTCGTCCTGCTGTGGGAGGTCTGCTGGCCTTCCATCTCCGAGAGGATCGAGCGCCACAAGGCCGGCCGCGCCCGCGTCGCCGACAGCGACACGCTGAACGGCTACGACCCCGGCCGCGAGCGGCGCGCCGAGCAGCGCGCCCGCGAGCTGCTGCGCTCCTGCGTGAACGAGGAGGAGTGGGGGATGTACCGCGACCTCGGCTTCCTGCGCGTGTGGGGCGCCATGGCCGACGGACCCCAGCGCGGCTCGCGCACCAACGGCGCGCCCTACGCCTACCTCCTCTACCCCCACAAGCCGGTCGTGGCCTATCTGCCCCAGACCGGCCGGCTGCTCAGCGAGTACTGCGTCGAGTTTCCCGACGAGTCGCGCCCCTACGGCAGTGCGCGCCTGCCCGACAGCGACGACGTGCTGGCCAAGTGGATGGCGCTCACCGCCGACGAGCGGCGTCTGATCACCACCGCCAACATGCATCTGCCCGGCCGCCAGGTCGACCCCAAGCAGATCAAGCGCGACCTGTGGCGCCTGGGCCAGTGGGAGCGCGCGCGCCTCAGGGAGGCGGGGCGCAGTGGGCGCGTGTCGGCGTCTTAGCTTCCTGAGGGCATAGGCTCCGGCGCTCATGAGCGCCTCGAACGGGTTCGACCCCAGGCACCGCAGCCGTGCCCTGACCGCCGGCCCCGAGCGCGCCGCCGCGCGTGCCTACCTGCACGGCATCGGCTTTGACGCCGAGGCCATGAGCAAGCCCATCATCGGTGTCGCCTCGACCTGGATCGAGACGATGCCCTGCAACTTCACCCTGCGCGCGCTGGCCGCGAAGGTCAAGGAGGGCATCCGCGCGGCCGGCGCGACGCCAATGGAGCTCAACACCATCGCGATCTCCGACGGCATCACCATGGGAACCAGCGGGATGAAGACCAGCCTGGTCTCCCGCGAGGTGATCGCCGACTCCATCGAGCTGGTCGCCCGCGGCCACTACTTCGACGCGGTGATCGCGCTCAGCGGCTGCGACAAGACCATCCCCGGCACGGTGATGGCCCTGGCCCGCCTCGACGTCCCGGCGGTCATGCTCTACGGCGGCTCGATCATGCCGGGGCGCCACAAGGGCGCCGACGTGACCATCCAGGACGTCTTCGAGGCAGTCGGCGCCCACGCCACCGGGCGCATGACCGACGAGGAGCTGCACGACCTGGAGGTCGTCGCGAGCCCCGGTGCCGGCGCCTGTGCCGGCCAGTTCACCGCCAACACGATGGCCATGGCCTTCGAGGTGCTGGGCATCAGCCCGATGGGCTCGGCCATGGTTCCTGCCGAGCACACCTCCCGCGCCGAGCAGGCCTACGCGGCCGGCGAGCTGGTCGTCGACGTCCTGCGCCGCGGTCTGCGGCCCTCCGATGTCATCACCCGCGAGGCGCTTGAGAACGCTATCGCGGCCGTCGCCACCTCGGGTGGCTCGACCAACGGCGTGCTGCACCTGCTCGCCGTGGCCAGGGAGATGGGCGTCGATCTGACCATCGACGACTTCGACGTGGTCTCACAGCGCACACCGCTGCTGTGCGACCTCAAGCCCGGCGGCCGCTACGTCGCCGCCGACCTCTACAAGGCCGGCGGCGTCCCGCTGGTCGCACGACGCCTGCTCGAGGCCGGCCTGCTCCACGAGGGCGCGATGACCGTGACCGGGCGCACGATCGGGGAGCACGCCCGGGAGGCGACGGAGACCGAGGGCCAGCAGGTGGTCCGCCCGCTCGACGACCCGGTCAAGGCCACCGGCGGCCTGGCCATCCTGCGTGGCAACCTGGCGCCCGAGGGCTGCGTGGTGAAGCTCAGCGGCCACGAGCGCCGCCACCAGCGCGGCCCCGCCAAGGTCTTCGAGGGCGAGGAGGCGGCCATGGACGCCGTCCTGCACGGCGGCATCGAGCGCGGCGACATCGTGGTCATCCGCAACGAGGGCCCGGCCGGCGGGCCAGGCATGCGCGAGATGCTCGCCGTCACCGCCGCCATCAACGGCGCGGGCCTGGGCGAGCACGTCGCGCTGCTCACCGACGGGCGCTTCTCTGGCGCCACCCACGGCTTCATGGCCGGCCATGTCGCCCCCGAGGCGGTGCGCGGCGGCCCCATCGCTGCGGTGCGCGACGGCGACGAGATCGTCATCGACGTGGACGCGCGCCGCCTGGAGGTCACGTTGGACGACGCCGAGATCGCCGCACGGGTGCGCGACTATCAGCCGCCGGAGCCCACCGACACCACCGGCGTGCTGGGGAAATACGCCCGCCTGGTGGGCAGCGCCAGCGAGGGCGCGGTCACGGGGTGAGGGTCGGTCGGTCCTCGTGCGCATCGCCATCGACATCGACTCCACGTTGCACCACTACTGGGACGTCCTCAGCGCCTCCGCCCAGCGGCGCTTCGGCATCGACCTGCCCTACGAGGAGCAGTACGACTGGGGCATCACCCGCCTGCGCTCCGAGCAGCTCCAGGCGTGCATCGAGGAGACCCACCGTGACGCGGCCATCGAGGCCTCCGAGCCCTACCCGGAGGCGGTGGAGACCGTCGCGGCCTGGCACGAGGCGGGCCACTTCATCCACATCACTAGCCACCGCGCCGACGCCGCCCACCCGGCCACCGAGCGCTGGCTGCAGCGCATCGGCCTGGCCTACGACGAGCTGTACTGCTCGTTCGACAAGGTCAGCCGCTGTGAGGAGATCGCGATCGACCTCCTCGTCGACGACAGCCCACTGAACATCGCGCGCGCCCTGGAGCGCGACATCATCGCCGCGACCATCGCCCACCCCTGGAATCGCGATGTATGCGAGGAGGAGGACGTCATCTGCGCGGCCGACTGGCCGGGGCTGCGCGAGCGCCTGGCGCCGCTGCTCGGGCGCGGCGAAGGTGCTTAGCCTTTCCAGCACCTACCATCCGTTCCGTGGACAGGGAGACGAGCCTCGTGCAGCGCGAGTCCGAGGGCGGCGCCCCGTCCGTGCCCGATCCGCGCGACCTGCTGCCGGGGATCGAGCCCGAGCGCCAGGTCAACGACTGGGGACGCTCCGAGCGTGTCGAGGGGTTCATGGACCGGGTCCTCTATGACTTCTACTACCACCTGTGGTTCCGCTGCGAGGTGGAGGGCATCGAGAACGTCCCGACCGAAGGCGGCGCGCTGCTGGTCTCCAACCACTCCGGCGCCCTGCCGCCCGACGGGCCGATGATCGGTAAGGCCATCAAGGAGGAGCACGACCGCCCGCGCCCGCTCTACATGACCGTCGAGCACTTCTTCAAGGGCTACCCGGGCTTCAGCATGCTGCTGCCCAAGATCGGCTGCGTGCCCGCTCACCCGGCCAACGTGCACCGCCTGCTCCACGACGAGCGCCAGCTCGTCCTCGTGTTCCCCGAGGGGGTCAAGGGGACCGAGAAGCTCTACCGCGATCGCTACCGCCTGCAGCGCTTCGGCCGCGGCGGCTTCGTGGCAGCGGCCATGCGCGCCGGCGTGCCCATCGTGCCCGTGGCGGTCATGGGCGCCGAGGAGGCGGCGCCCGTCTTCGGCCACGTGCCGTTGCTCAAGCGCCTCACCGGGCTCATCTACTTTCCGATCACCCCGACGTTCCCCCACGGTGGCCCGCTGGCCCTGCTGGGCTACCTGCCCGCCAAGTTCAAGATCCGCTTTCTGCCCCCCGTACGTACCGACGAATACGGTCCCGCCCACCCGGAGCCGTGGCAGGACCGCTCGCTCGTCCAGACCGTCGCCCAGGACATCCGGGCCTCCATCCAGGAGGAGCTGGTCGACATGGTCGCCGCGCGCAAGTCGGTCTGGTTCGGCTAGTGGCCCGTCCTGCAAGTCCGCACCGGACGGACCACCCGTGACCTCGAGGCGCGTCCTCATCACCGGGCTGTCGACGTACTGGGGCGGGCGGCTGGCCCAGG
>JBBJOB010000263.1:0-3048 GCA_037721455.1 Solirubrobacteraceae bacterium
TCCAGCGGTCGCACCGGCGGGCCGCCGGCCACCTGACCGGTGATGTCGTAGACCCCGCCGTGACAGGGGCAGATGAAGCGCTCCGAGGCGGCGACGAAGCGCACGGGGCAGCCCAGGTGCATGCAGCGGGTCGACAGCGCGATCCACCCGTTGTACTCGTCGCGCGGCTCGGTGTCGATCTCGGGGCTGTAGGTCCGAACGTAGACCGTGGTCTTGCCGGTCTCGCCGATGCCGTCGACCAGCGTGATGACCTTGGGCACGTAGGTGTCAGCGGGGAAGTTCTCGGGAGGACCCACCGGCCTCCAGCTCTGCTCGACCTCCTCGAAGACCGGGCCGAGGGCAAAGCCCACCGAAGGGAGGATGAAGGCGGCGGCGGCAATACCGCCGGCGGCGTGGGCGGTGCCGGTCATCATGCGCCGGCGGGTGACGGTCTCGCCCTCGAAGGCACCGGGCATGCCCCGATCCTCGGTGTACTTGGACTTCTGCTTGCTGTGCCGATCGGCCATCGTGGACCAGGAAATCTATCGCGAATCTGCGTTTGGCTGAGGCAACCTGTCGCCTTCGCGCCTGGGGGGCCCGTCCCCACCGTCCCGGTGAGGGCCGTCGGCACCCGCAGTGGCCCCGGCCAGCCTGGTGCCCGCGGCGTCCCACGCCGCCTGCGCGGCGGTCCCGTCGCCCACCGCGTGGGCCTGCGCGCACCTGGTGATCAGGTCGGCCAGCTCGCGCACCGCGGCCACGTCCGCGGCGGCGGCCAGGCGGGCCAGCCCCAGGGCGTAGAGACGGTCGCCGGCCAGGAGGGCGAGGCTCGCGTCCGCGCCGTCGACGAAACGCGGCCTCCCGTAGTGGAGAAGGTAGCCCTCGCGCACCGCGGCCACGGCGAAGGCCCGGTGGGGTGCCAGCCCCTCCACCAGGCCCGCGGCCGTGGGGTCCAGTCGGGCCGGGTCGCCCGTCCCGGT
This sequence comes from Solirubrobacteraceae bacterium, assembly GCA_037721455.1. Lineage (GTDB taxonomy): Bacteria > Actinomycetota > Thermoleophilia > Solirubrobacterales > Solirubrobacteraceae > Siliceabacter. The sequence goes on from JBBJOB010000263.1 coordinate 957, forward strand.
CAGCGCCGCCCCACCGGCAAGCGCGGCGGCGAGCAGGCCGCCCTCCTCACGCAGGGCGGCGACGACGTCGCGGGCGGCCGCCGCAGCGTTCATCGCCGGTCCACCTCAACGAACGCCGCCGCCGCCGCCGCCAGGGTGCGGGCCACGTGCTCTGGGCCGTGGGCCAGGGAGGGGAACCACGCCTCGAACTGCGAAGGCGGGGCGTACACGCCACGGGCCAGGAGGGCCCGACACCATGCCCCGTAGGCCTCGGTGTCGCACGCCTGGGCGCCGGCGTAGTCACGCACGGGCGTGTCGGTGAAGAAGACGGTGAGCAAGCCGGGGGCCGAGGCGATCTGGACCGGGCGCCCGGAGGCGACCTCGCGCAGCCCGGCGGCCAGCGCCTGCGTGGTGGCGGCAAGGCGCAGGTGGGCGGCATCGTCGAGCATGGCCAGGGACTCCAGGCCCGCGGCCACCGCGAGCGGGTTGCCCGACAGCGTGCCGGCCTGGTAGACGTCACCGGCGGGCGCGACGCGCTCCATCAGCTCCCGCGAGCCGCCGTAGGCCGCGGCAGGCAGTCCGCCGCCGATGACCTTGCCCATGACCGTGAGGTCGGGCGTGACGCCCGTGAGTGCCTGCGCGCCGCCCGGGCTGAGGCGGAAGCCGGTGATGACCTCGTCGAAGACCAGCAGGGCACCGGTGGCGCTGGCGCGCTCTCGCAGCAGCTCCAGGAAGCCCTCGGCGGGTGGGACGAGCCCCATGTTGGCGGGGTAGGGCTCGGCCAACAGCGCGGCGAACTCCGTGCGCTGCGTGGCCTCGCGTAGGGCCTCGGCGTCGTTCCAGGGGACGATGACCGTGGCCGCGGTGGCGGCCTCGGGCACGCCGGGGCTGGCGGGCAGGGACGCCGTGGCAAGGCCCGAGCCCGCCTGGGCCAGCAGGCCGTCGACGTGGCCGTGGTAGGCGCCCGCGAACTTCAGGATGGGCGTGCGCCCTGTGGCCGCGCGGGCCAGGCGGATGGCCGACATGGCCGCCTCGGTGCCCGACGAGGTCATGCGCATCATGGTCACACCGGGCATGCGCCGTGCGACCTCCTCGGCCAGATCCACCTCACCGGCGGTCGGGGCCCCGAACGTGGTCCCCCGCGCGGCGGCCTCGGTGATCGCCGCGACGATGCGCGGGTGCGCGTGGCCGTGGACGAGCGGTCCCCAGGAGCACACCCAGTCGACGTAGCGGTTGCCGTCGACGTCGACCAGCTCGGCGCCCGCGGCGCGCGTCACGAAGATCGGGTCGCGCCCGATGGCACGCATCGCGCGCACCGGTGAGTTGACGCCACCGGGCAGCAGGCCCACGGCCCGGCGGTAGAGCTCCGTGGAGCGCGTGTCTCGCAGGGAGCCGGCCATGGCGCCTCAGACGCCGCCGTGCTCCTGCTCCCACCGGCGGAAGGCGTCGGTGAAGTAGAGCAGGCGGACCTTCTTGAACTCCGTGGACGAGTAGAGCGTCGAGCGGGCCTCGATGCAGCCCATCTCGGCCTCGATCGCGTCCAGGATCCCGTCGCACTCCTCGGTGGAGCGCCCGTGGGCCATGGTGAAGATCTGGTAGGGCCAGTCGGGATAGGTCGGACGCTGGTAGCAGTGGGAGATGCCGCGGAAGGCGGCCATGCGCGGCCCCAGCTCGGCGATGCGCTCCTCGGGCACCTTCCACACGCCCATACCGTTGGCGCTGAAGCCTGCGCGCCGGTGGAAGAGGATGGCGGCGACCCGGCGCAGGAGCGTGCGCTCGCGCATGGATGCCATGTGCTCGAGCAGCGCCTCGACCGGCATGCCCAGCTGTGCGGCGGCGGGCGCGTAGGGCTCGCTGACCACCGGGAGGTCGCCCTGGGTGGCCTGCACGACGGCCACGTCGCGCTCGTCGAAGTCGACGCGCTCGGTCGGGGCCGGCTCGACGGCCTCGACCTTGCTGGCCAGGCTACGGGAGTCGCCCTCCATCTCGAGGTCCATGCGGATCTTGAAGAGCTTTAGCGTGGGGAGCTGGCGGATGGACTGCGCGCCCGTGAGCTCCTGCAGGAGGTCCAGCGTGCCCTGGAGGCCCAGCTTGGAGTCCTCCTCGACGGCGA
>JBBJOB010000264.1:0-3031 GCA_037721455.1 Solirubrobacteraceae bacterium
GTGGGCCCTTACCCCCGTGTAGCGGGGGCAATGCGCCACACGTCGATTTCAGGCCGCTGCGGTCAGCCCGCCGCTGCGCCGGGCCATCACGGCCAGCAGCGCGGCGCCACCCACCATGCCGGCGATGGCCAGCACCTGGGCCTGGGTGAGGCCGGCCAGTTCCGCCTGGTTGCGGCGCACGAACTCGACGAGCAGGCGCTCGAGCCCCGCGCCGATCAGGTAGAGCCCGAACAGCGTGCCCGGACGGAAGCGGTCGCGCAGGCGCCACAGGACGTAGGCCAGCAGGCCCATGGACAGCGTCTCGTAGATCGGGCTGGGGTGGACCGCGTCGTCGGTGGGCACGACGCCGTCGGGGTAGGGCATGGCCCACGGCAACCCGCTCGATATGCCGTAGTCGCCGTCGCCGGAGATCTGGCAGCCGATGCGCCCGATCGCGTAGCCCAGCGGGAGGCCGATCGCGGCGAGGTCGGCCAGGTGGGGGAGGTCCATGCCGCGCCAGCGCACCCAGGCCAGCATGGCCAGGGCGCCGCCGGCCAGCCCGCCGTACCACGTCAGTCCGGAGCCACTGAATATGCCCGCGAAGGACAGCTCGGCCCCGTTGTCGATGATCCAGTAGAGCTTGGCCCCGACCAGGCCGCCGCCCAGGCAGACGAAGACGATCTCGTAGGCCCAGTCGGAGGGGCGGCCCAGCTCACCGAGGCGGCGCGAGGCCACCGCGCCCCAGGCCAGGAAGTTCAGCCCGAAGAACAGGCCGAACATCTGGATGGACACGCCCAGGATCTCGACGTCGGCAAGCACGGCGGGGAGGATATCCCGGGCGTGCGCCCGCCCGGCGGCCCAGCGCGGGGCTCAGCGGAAGAGGTCCTCCTCCAGAGGCCGGACGAGCGCCGCCGCGCCGGGGCCGTCGTCCGCGGTCACGTGGCGCTCCAGGCCGCGCACCACCACCGCCGGCTCGCGCGACGCCTTGTCGCGGGCCAGGTCGGCCGTCGCGGCGGCCTGGTCGGCGACGGCGATGACGGTGGCGCGCAGCTCCCGGCCGGCGCTGTCGCGGCGCCCGCGCCAGTCGTCGAGCGCGACGAGTCCCGCGATGCCCACGGCCACGTCGCACTGGCCGTGGCGCCAGGCGCGACCGAACGAGTCGCTGACCACCACGGCCGGCGCCGCGCCGGTCAAAGCGCGCAGGCGGGCGCGCAGCGCGCGGGCGGAGGCGTCAGGGTCGCGGGGCAGGAGGATCAGCTCGCCCTCCGCCGCCGCGTTGGACGCGTCGACCCCGGCGTTGGCGCAGACGAACCCGTGCCGGGTGCGCGCGATGAGCACGCCGCGCCGGGCACGCATCAGCTCGACGGCCTCGTCGAGCACGACCTGCACCGCGCGGGGGTCCTTGCCGTGTCCGGCGGCCAGCCGGCGGGCCTCGTCGCCGGGCTCGACCGCGTCCAGGGCGACGACCGCCCCCTCGGCCTTGGAGACCACCTTGTGCGCCACGACCAGCACGTCGCCGGCGCGCAGCTCGCCGCCCGCGGCCCGCGCAAGCAGCCCCGCGAGGTCGTCACCGGGGCGGACCTCGGGCAGCCCGGGGAGGGCGCGGGCCTCGATCACCGCACGAGGCGCCCGAGCAGCCCGCGGGTGTGGCCGGCCTGGCCCCGACCGGCGGCCAGCGCGGCGCGCAGGGCGTCGAGATCCTCGCCGGTGTCCACGTCGAGGAGCAGCGTGCCCGGCTCGCGCACCTCGCAGGCGATGCCCGCCTCTGCGGCCAGGCGCTCGTGGCGCTCGCGGCTGCCCGGTCCGAAGGCGGGGCTGATCGCCGTCGGCGGCGCCAGCACCAGCGCGTTGGTGCCCGTGCCGTGGCGGTCGGGCACCACGACGACCTCGCCTGCGGCGGCGGCCGGGCGGTCCAGCAGGGCGTCGAGCTCCGCGGGATCGAGCGCGGGACAGTCCCCGGGCACCAGCAGCACCCGCTCGACCCCCTCGTCCAGCGCCGCGATGCCCAGCGCCGCCGCGGCGCTCTGGCCCGCCTCGACGGGCTCGTCGACCACCCGGGCGCCCTCGCCCAGCGCGAGCATCTGCACCACGGACTCGGCGGTCACGACCACCACCTCGTCCACGGAGACGGCGTGGCGCAAGGCGCGCAGCACGTCGCTGACCATCGCCTCGGCCAGCGCGCGTCGCGCGCCGGGGGTCAGCGCCTCCTCCAGGCGCTGTTTGGCCGACGTGAAGCGCTTGACGGGCAGAATTGCCGCTGTACGCGGGGCCACCAAGGCCGGCTCAGGGCTCCCGGCGGGCAGAGGCGCTGTCGACCGGCCGCGAGGCCGGCTCAGGGCTCGGCGACGGTTCGGGCTCCCGCTCCTGGGCCAGGAGGGTGTTGGGTGCCGGATCGGCAGTGTGCCCGCTGGTGCCCTCCGGCGGCCCGGGCTCGAGTACCTCGGCGATGTAGCTCTCGCGCACGGCCTCGGGCTGGCGCAGCATCCAGATCTCCCGGTCACGCTGGCCGCCTTGGCCCATGACCTCGCGCCAGTAGGTCTGGCGCACCGCGCGCGGCTGGCGCAGCATCCAGGCCTCCTCGGGCCGCGCCGCGTAGCCCGCCGCCGCCCTCGCGACCCTGTCGGGAGCAAGGATCACCGCCTTCTCGACTTGCCTGTGCAGCGCCATCGGGCCATTGTGGAAGATCGGAGCGAACGGCCCCGCGCCCGGCGCGTAGGCTGGGGGCATGGCCACGGCGGACCTCACCGTCATCGGTCTCGGCCGCAGCGAGGTAGGCGCCTCGCGCTACATCGCCGAGATGCAGCGACGGTTGGCCGTGCAGACGAGCGTGCGCTACCGCCTGCACGCCATGGGCACGTCGCTGGAGGGGGAGACGGCCGAGATCCTGCGCGTCGTCGGCGAACTGCACGCCGTCCCCTTCGACCTCGGCCTGCCGCGCGTCTACACCATCCTCAAGCTCGACGAGCGCCGCGACCGTGCCCAGACGCTCGACGACAAGGTGGCCTCCGTGGAGGCCCTGCTGGCGGAGGATCCCTGAGGAGCTCCAAACTCC
>JBBJOB010000265.1:0-3018 GCA_037721455.1 Solirubrobacteraceae bacterium
CGCGCGCCTGCTCACCCGCGATGCGCGGCTGGGACGGGCTGTGACGAAGCTCATCGAGGTGGTGGTCAGCGGCTGACGCGCAATGCCGGAGTCGACAGCGGGGCGATCGTTTCCGTGAGCCCAACCCGGACGAGGGTTCCGGGCTCAGGCTCGAGCATCAGGCGCAGCGCATCGCCACGGGGGACGCGCCTCACAGCAATCCCGGCCCCCGCGGCACCGCGATCGTTCCGTCGCGCACCGTCAGCGGGCCGGGGTCGAGGCCCTTGAGGTCCTCCAGCGTGGCCAGGCCGCAGGCGGGCAGGGGCGCTAGGGCGGCGGCGGCGTGCACGGCGGCAGCGATTCCGATCGGGCCGTCGAAGGCTGAGGTGACGTAGGGCTCGCCGCCGGTCGCGCGCACGAGGGACGCGGCGGCCAGCAGGCCGGACAGGCCGCCGCAGCGTCCCAGCTTGAGCGCGACGGCGTCCGCGGCGCCGGAGGCCAGCGCGCCCGGCTGGGCGGCCGTCTCGTCCATGGCGATGCGCACCGGGACGCGCTCGCGCACGGCGCGCAGGGCCTCGAGGCCGTGGACGGGCTCCTCGACGAGCTCCAGGCCGGCCGGCGCCAGCGCCTCGATCATGGCGACGGCCTCATCGACCTCCCAGGCGCCGTTGGCGTCCAGGCGCAGCTCGATGTCCGGCCCCGCTGCCGCGCGGACCGCGGCCACCCGGCCGGGGTCGTCGCCCAGGCCGACCTTGAGCTTCACGCAGCGAAAGCCGGCACGGGCAGCGTACATCGCGGCCACCGCCGCGCCCGCCCGGTCCACCGCCCCGATGGTGGCGTTGACGGCCACCGCGGCGGCGGGTGTGTCTGTGAGCATCGCCGCCACCGGGCGGCCCTCTCGCCGGCCGGCGCGGTCCCACAGCGCGAGATCCACGGCGGCCAGGGCCCAGGGGATGTCGGCCTCCGCGCGGCAGGCGTCCAGCAGCGTGGAGCCGGGCGCGCCGTCGAGGTCGCGCAGCGCCACGGCGTAGCGCTCGAGCGCCGCGCGCACCTCCTCGACCCCGACGGGGTCGTAGCCGGGCAGCGGCGCGGCCTCGCCGCGGCCCGCCACGCCGTCCTCGCCCACCAGGCGCACGGTCAGCACCTCGCGTTCGCTCAGCAGGCCCCACGCCGCGCGCAGCGGCCTGCGCAACTGCAGGGTCAAGGGCTCCACGGTGAGCCTCAACATCAGTGGCCCCCCTGGCGAGTCAGAGGGACCACTTACGCCAGCAGGATCGCGACCGACAGCACGACGCAGAAGGCCAGCTGCACCAGGCCGGTGCGCGCCAGCGCGTCGTTGAGCGACGGCCCGTCGGCGTGGGTGCGCACGGTGCGCACGACCGGCGCCGCGGCCGGGACCAGCGCGAGTGCGAGCAGCACCCACGGCGAGTAGGCCAGTGCCATGGGCACCAGGAAGGCAAAGGCGCCGTAGACCATGCCCGCGTAGAGCTTGCGCGTGCGGTCGCGGCCCAGGCGCACCGCGAGCGTGCGTTTGCCCGCGCGGCGGTCGGTCTCCAGGTCGCGCACGTTGTTGACCACGAGGATGGCCGCGGCCAGCAGCCCGACGGGAACGGCGAAGGCGAAGGCCTCCCACGGCCAGGCCTCGAGCTGGGCGAAGGCCGAGCCGGCCACCGCCGCGACGCCGAAGAACAGGAAGACGAAGACCTCGCCCAGGCCCTCGTAGCCGTAGGGGCGCGGGCCGCCCGTGTAGAGCACGCCCGCGGCGATCGACAGCACGCCGACGATCAGCAGCTCGACGCCGGACACGGCCACGAGGTAGACGCCGCACAGGGCCGCCAGCCCGAACGTGACGTAGGTGGCCACGAGCACGCGCTGGGGCGGCACCAGGCCGCCGGCGGTCACGCGCACGGGGCCCAGGCGGTCCTCGGTGTCGGCGCCCCGGCGCGCGTCCGAGTAGTCGTTGGAGAGGTTGGTGCCGACCTGGATGAACAGGGCGCCCAGCAGGGCGGCGAGGAAGGCGCCCACGCGCAGGCTCTCGTCGGTGGCGGCGATGGCTGTCCCCACCAGTACGGGCGCGACGGCGGCGGGCAGCGTGCGCGGCCGCGCGGCCATGAGCCACAGGCGCACGGGGGAGGTGGCGCTCACGACAGGCCCGCGCTCACGGCCGGCGCGGGAACCGCGCGAAGTCGGGGGCGCGCTTCTCGCGGTAGGCGTCGCGGCCCTCCCGGGCCTCGTCGCTTGCGTAGAAGAGGAGGTTGGTGTCGTGGGCGAGCTGCTGGAGGCCGGCCAGCCCGTCCTCCTCGGCATGGAAGCTGGCCTTGAGCAGGCGCAGGGCGAAGGGGGAGAGGGCGAGCATCTCGCGACACCAGCTCACGGTCTCCTCCTCGAGGTGCGGGAGGGGGACGACGGCGTTGACCAGCCCCATCTCCAGCGCCTCGTTGGCGTCGTACTGGCGGCACAGCAGCCAGATCTCCTTGGCCTTGCGCACGCCGACCAGGCGGGCCAGCAGTGCGGCGCCGAAGCCGCCGTCGAACGAGCCCACGCGCGGACCGGTCTGGCCGAAGCGGGCGTTGTCCGCGGCGATGGCCAGGTCGCAGCAGACCTGCAGCACATGGCCGCCGCCGATCGCGAATCCGGCCACCATGGCCACGACGGGCTTGGGCAGGCGGCGGATCTGAACCTGCAGGTCGGTCACGTGGAAGCGCCCGACCCCCGAGCCCGGCTCGGTCTCGTAGCCCGAGTCGCCGCGCACCCGCTGGTCGCCGCCCGAGCAGAAGGCCAGCTCGCCCTCGCCGGTGAGGATGATCACGCCGACGGCCGGGTCCTCGCGGGCGCGCTCGAAGGCCTGGGACAGCTCGACCACCGTCTGGGGGCGGAAGGCGTTGCGCACCTCGGGACGGTCGATGGTGATCTTGGCGATCCCGTCGTCGGTCACCTCGGAGCGGATGTCGTCGTACTCGCCCGCGGGGGTCCAGGTGACGGCCACGCCCGGCAGGCTACTTTCCGCCCCGTGCTCGTCGAGTCCTGGCTGTACCGCGC
>JBBJOB010000266.1:0-3015 GCA_037721455.1 Solirubrobacteraceae bacterium
GCTCCTCGCCTCTCGGGAGGCGCTTTCACTAGCCTCAGATCCGTGAGCCGCTACACCGCCGTCACCGACCAGGACCTGCGCGAGATGCTCGACGCCATCGGCGTCTCCTCCGTGGACGACCTCTTCGCCTCCATCCCGGCCGCGCTGCGCCTGGACCGCCCGCTGGACCTGCCGGCCGGCCTCCCCGAGCAGGCCGTGTACGAGCATCTGCGCGAGCTGGCGGCGCGCAACGCCTCGACCGAGGACGAGGTGACGTTCCTGGGCGCGGGGATGTACGACCACTACGTGCCCGCGGTCATCGACATGTTGATGGAGCGCTCGGAGTTCCTGACGCCCTACACGCCCTACCAGCCGGAGATCAGCCAGGGCGGGCTGCAGGTGATGTTCGAGTACCAGACGGCGATCAGCGAGCTCACCGGCCTGCCGGTCTCCAACGCGAGCGTCTACGAAGGCCCCAGTGCCCTGGCCGCGGCCGGGTGGCTGGCCGCGCAGACCAGCGGGCGGCCGCGCTTCGTGATCTCCGAGGGGACCCATCCCCACAGCCGCGAGACGCTGCGCACGCTGTCGGTCGGCTACCAGACCACCGTGGACGAGGTCCCGCTGCGCGACGGCGCGACCGACCTCGAGGCCCTGAAGGGCGCCCTGGACACCGATGTCGCCGCCGTCTTCGTCCAGCAGCCCAACTTCCTCGGCGCCGTGGAGGACCTCACCGCGCTGGCCGATGCGGCCCACGAGCACGGGGCGCTCCTGGTGGTCGCGGCCGACCCGCTCACCCTCGGCGTGCTGGAGGCGCCCGGCGCCCAGGGCGCCGACCTGTGCGTGGGCGAGGGTCAGACGCTGGGCAACCGCCTGGACTTCGGGGGACCATCCTTCGGCTTCTTCGCTGCCACCCAGGCCCACCTGCGCAAGCTGCCCGGGCGCATCGCGGGGGAGACCCGCGACGTCGACGGCCGCCGCGGCTTCGTGCTCACGCTGCAGACCCGCGAGCAGCACATCCGCCGCGAGAAGGCGACCTCCAACATCTGCACCGCGCAGGCGCTCAACGCGCTGGGCGGCGTGGTGTACCTCGCCTGGCTGGGCCGCGAGGGGCTGGTGGAGCTGGGCGAACTGCTCCTCGCACGCACCCATTACGCACGCGAGACGCTGTCGGCGCTGGACGGAGTGGAGAAGCTCCACGAGCAGCCGGTGGTGCGGGAGTTCGCGCTGAAGCTCGACGCGCCCGTCGAGCGCGTCGTGGCCCGCTGCCGCGAGAAGGGCATCAACCCCGGCCTGCCCCTCGACGACGACGGGCTGCTGGTGGCCATCACCGAGCGGCGTTCCCGCGCGGACATCGACAGTCTCGCCGAGGTGCTGGGCGCGGCCGTGGCCAACGAGCGCGAGGCCGTGGGGGTGGGGGCATGACCGCCGCTCCCTCCGCCGAGGCGGAGAGCACCCGCACGATCTTCGAGAAGGGCCGCCCCGGGCGCCGCGCGTTCACCGCGCCCGCGCTGGACGTGCCGCCCGCGCCCGACGACGCCCTGCCCGACCGGTTCCGCCGCGCGCAGGCTCCCCGCCTGCCCGAGGTGAGCGAGCCCGAGCTGGTGCGCCACTACGTCAACCTCTCCAAGCGCAACTTCGACCTGGACTCGGGCTTCTACCCCCTCGGCTCGTGCACCATGAAGCACAACCCGCGCCTGCACGAGCGCGTCGCAGCGCTGCCCGGTCACGCCCGCCTGCATCCCTTTCAGGACCCCGAGCACGCCCAGGGCGCACTCGAGCTGATGTTCAACCTCGAGCGCGCGCTGGCTGAGGTGAGCGGCCTCGACCACGTCTCGCTGCAGCCCAGCGCGGGCTCCCACGGCGAGCTGGCCGGGGTGCTGCTGGCCCGCGCCTACCACGCCGACCGCGGCGACCACGAGCGCGACGAGGTCCTCGCCCCCGACACCGCCCACGGCACCAACCCCGCCACGGTGACCATGGCCGGGTTGAAGGTGGTCAAGGTGGCCACCGACGCCGACGGTGGCGTGGACATGGACGACCTGCGCGCCAAGACCGGGCCCCGCACCGCCTGCCTGATGCTCACCAACCCCAACACGCTGGGCATCTTCGACCCCAACGTCGAGGAGATCACCACGCTCGTGCGCGAGGCGGGCGGCGTCCTGTACTACGACGGCGCGAACCTCAACGCGGTCATGGGCGTCACCCGCCCAGGTGACATGGGCTTCGACATCGTGCACTTCAACCTGCACAAGACCTTCACCCAGCCCCACGGCGGCGGCGGCCCGGGCAGCGGCCCGATCGCCGTCAGCGACCGCATGGAGCCCTACCTGATGGTGCCGCGTGTCGAGCGCAACGAGGATGGCGGCTTCACGCTGAGCGACGACCACCCGAAGACGATCGGGCGCCTGCGCGGCTTCCAGGGCAACTACGGCACGTTTGTGCGCTCCTACGCCTACATCTGCTCGCTGGGCGCCGACGGGCTGCGCGACGCCAGCGTCACGGCGGTCCTCAACGCCAACTACCTTCTCGCGCGCCTCAAAGAGGCCGGCGTGGCCGAGCACCTCCCGCTGGCCTTCGGAACGCTGTGCATGCACGAGTTCGTCCTCTCGGGCGCGCCGATGAAGCGCGAGCTGGGCATCAGGACGCTCGACCTGGCCAAGCGCCTGCTGGACTTCGGCTTCCACCCACCGACGGTCTACTTCCCGCTCCTGGTCGACGAGGCGCTGCTCGTCGAGCCCACCGAGACCGAGACCAAGGAGACCCTCGACGGCTTCGCCGACGCCATCGCCGCGATCCTGCGCGAGGCTGCGCAGGACCCCGAGGTCGCCCGCAACGCGCCCTACGACACGCCGGTGCGCCGGTTGGACGAGGCGGCCGCGGCCAAGCGACCCGTGATCCGTCAGCCGCTCGAGGGCGCGACGGCGGCCTGAGCAGCGCGGGCCTGCTCCGCGTTGGAGCGGGCCTCCGCCCAGGTGAAGCCTGCCTGGGCGAAGTCGTTGACCGCGCTGGCGCCCAGGAGGGCGGTGACCACACGAC
>JBBJOB010000267.1:0-2999 GCA_037721455.1 Solirubrobacteraceae bacterium
CCCCTACGACGCGCCCCGCAGCCGCTGGGCCTCCGGCAGGGCCTCCAGCTTCTTCAGCGTGTGGTTCTCGATCTGGCGGATGCGCTCGCGCGTGACGTTGAAGGCCTGGCCGACCTCCTCCAGCGTGCGCGGGCGCCCGCCCGTCAACCCGAAGCGCATCTCGATGACCTCCCGCTCGCGGGGGGGCAGCGCGGACAGGGCGCTGCGGACGTTGTCGCGGCGCATGGTGTCGCAGGCCAGCTCGAAGGGCGAGGGCATGTTCTCGTCCTGGACGAAGTCGCCCAGCGAGGTGTCCTCCTCGTCGCCGATCGGCTTCTCCAGGGAGATCGGCTGCTGGCTCATGCGCAGGATGTCGCGCACCTCGCGGGCCGAGCACTCGAGCTGGGCGGCGATCTCCTCGGGCGCGGGCTCGCGGCCCAGGGCCTGGACGAGCTGGCGCTCCACGTGGACGACCTTGTTGAGCTTCTCGACCATGTGCACCGGCATGCGGATCGTGCGGCCCTTGTCGGCGATCGCGCGGGTCACCGCCTGGCGGATCCACCAGGTCGCGTAGGTGGAGAACTTGTAGCCGCGGCGGTGGTCGAACTTCTCCACCGCGCGGATCAGGCCCAGCGAGCCCTCCTGGATAAGGTCGAGGAAGGTCAGGCCGCGGCCCAGGTAGCCCTTGGCGATGGAGACGACGAGGCGCAGGTTGGCCTCGACCATGTGCTGCTTGGCCTCCATGTCGCCGCGCTCGATGCGCTTGGCCAGCGCGACCTCCTCGCCGCCGCTGAGCAGCGGGGTGCGCCCGATGGAGCGCAGGTAGAGGCGCAGCGAGTCGAGGCTGGGCTCGACGGTCAGGTCGATCTCCGGGCGCCCGGGCGCCTCGTCCCCCCGGCCGACGGCCTTGCGTGCCTCGGCCGCGGTCTCGACGCGCGCGCCCTCCGGCGTGGCCAGCAGGCGACCGTCGGCGCCGAGCACCGCGACGCCCTGCTCGGAGAGGTAGGCGTGCAGCTCGCCGACCTGCTCCTTGGTCACCTCCACCTCGTCGAGGGTCCGCGCGAGCTCGGCGAAGCCCACCGTCCCTCGCTCGATGGCGTCCACCACGAGCGGGCGCAACTCCTCCAGCTCGTGGATGGGCGCCTCGTCCAGCAGCAGCTCATCCGCCTTGATCATGCGCTCGCGACCTCCTCGCTCACGGGCCTCCGGCCCACGGTGTGTGATTGATAGCACAAGCTCGCGACGGTCACGATGGTGGCGTGGCCAAGGGTCTATCCCGATTGGAGCGTGGTCGGAGGGGCCGCATCCGTGGATGCCAGGCGCCGTCCGGTCGCGAAACGCATGCTGGTGGCCTTCGTGAGCGGCCGGACGGCGCCTGGCGCCGCGGGGTGGTCGCCTCCGGCCGCGGGCCAAGCGGGACAGGCCCTAACGTTCGGCCCTCCGTGGAGCCCTCCAGCGCCCCCACCGCCGACCCCACCGACGTGCAGGCCGGGCCCCCCCGGCTGCAGGTCAGCCTCTCGCGCGTCGGCGTCACCGAGGTCGAGAAGATCGTGCGCCTGCGCGTCGGCGACCGGGAGCAGCTCTTCTCCGCGCAGCTCGCCTGCTTCGTGGACCTGGGCCCCCACCAGAAGGGCGCGCACATGTCGCGCTTCGAGGAGACGGTCAACGAGGCGATCGGCCAGGTGGTGCTCAACGAGGCCCCCTTCCGCGCCGAGACGCTGGCCGAGCGCATCGCCGTGCTCGTGCGCGACCGCCAGGGCGCCCGCCGCGCCGAGGTGACCATCGCGGCCCGCTATCCCGAGCACCGCCCCGCTCCGGTGTCGGGCATCCCCACGCAGGAGATCTACACGATGCACGGCACCGCGGTGGCCTCGCGGGCCGGCACGCGGCGCCTCATCGGCGTCACCGCCCAGGGCATGACCGCCTGCCCCTGCGCACAGGGCCTGATGGCCGGCCGCGCACGAGAGAACCTCCTCGCCGACGGCTTCGACGCCGAGCAGGTCGCGCGCATCCTCGAGGCCGTCCCCGTGGCCACGCACAACCAGCGCGGCCTGGGCACCCTGCACGTCGGCTGCCCGGAGGGCTGCACGGACGACATCGACGCCCAGGATCTCCTGGCCATCGTGGAGGAATCCATGAGCGCCGAGGTCTACCAGCTGATGAAGCGCTCCGACGAGGGTGCCGTCGTCGAGAAGGCCCATCGCCGCCCGCGCTTCGTCGAGGACTGCGTGCGCGAGATGATCGGCGGCGTGGTCGAGCGCCTGGGCTTCCTGGGCGACGACGCGTTCGTCTCCGCCCGCCAGGAGAACCTCGAGACCATTCACCAGCACGATGTCGTGGCCGAGCGCTTCGGCCTGCTGGGCGAGGTGCGCGCCGAGCTGAACTCAAGCCGGCACGCGCTGCATCACACCTCGGCGCGCGAGTGGCTGGACGCCGCGCCCGCGCCTGTGCCCGCCGACTCCGCCCGCTGAGCCGCCTCGCGGCGGCGCATCCCGAAGAAGAACTCGAGGCCGCTGACCACCGTGATGGCCACCGCACCGTAGACGAGCAGGTCGACCCACAGGGCCGGCTCGAAGGCGATCACGCAGAGGATGGCCACGACCTGCATGGTCGTCTTGACCTTTCCCCACGTCCCAGCCGGGATGACCACGTCGGACTGCGCGCGAGCCAGCGTGACGGCGAGCTCGCGGGCGATGATCACCATGGCCACCCAGGCGGCCAGGCGGTCCAGGGAGACCAGCGAGATGAGCGCAGCGATGACCAGCAGCTTGTCGGCGATGGGGTCCATCAGCTTGCCGAAGGCCGTGATCTCGTCGCGCTGTCGGGCCAGCCAACCGTCCATGTAGTCGGTCAACGAGGCGACGGCGAAGACCACGGCGGCGAGCACGTCGCCCCCCGGCACGCCACCCAGCAATGCCGCGACAAGTACGGGTACCAGCAGGATGCGCCCGACCGTCAGGACGTTGGGCAGGTTGGGCGCGAGCACGCGCGCCCAGGCTACTCGCGCGGATAACGGCTTT
>JBBJOB010000052.1:0-11285 GCA_037721455.1 Solirubrobacteraceae bacterium
AGATCAAGCGCCACTACTACGGGACCCACCCGTCGATCAACCCGACGCGGATCGTCCCGGTGGGCCCGGCGCGCCCGCTCCCCGAGCCCGCCGCGGCTTAGCCTGAATCCACCGATCATCGTGGATGGATCGCCGTCAGCAGGCGAGTCAGAGTGGATCGGCCGAGCACCCATGTGGTGGGCCACCTGATGCGAGGCCGATCCGCACTGGCGAAGGCTGCTGGCGAGCGAGCCGCCGCGAGAATCGGTGGATCCAGGCTTAGTCCTGGTCGCGCATCGCGCGCCACACGGCGGCGATGAACACGAGCTGCAGGGGTAGGCGCGCCCACAGCGCCGCCGGGGGGAACTGCGGGTAGCGCTCGGCGCGCACGGCCATGTGGACGTTGGCCGGGAAGACGGCGACGAGCGTGGCGATCAGCCACCAGCCGGCCCAGCGGCGGGTGCGCGGATGGAGCAGCCCCAAGCCGCCGACCATCTCGGCCACGCCGGAGGCGAAGACGAGCTCGCGCTGTGCCGGCAGCTCGTCGGGCATGATCGCCTCGTAGGTGTCGGGGCGCACGAAGTGCAGCAGGCCGGCCACGGTGAAGGCGAGGCCGACGACGGGCGCCCAGGGCGCGCTGCGTACCCGCCCGAGGCGGGCCTCCCGGCGTTCTCCCGGCTGGCTGTGCGCGCGTGCCTTCACCGCGCGCGCAGCCCGTCGATCACGATGGTCAGGTAGCGCCGCCAGGGCATGGGGGCGGGGCAGGGCCGGCCGACCGACTGGACCTGACCCAGCCCGCACATGAGGACCCCGAGATCCTGCGCCGTCGCGTCGGCGCGCATGGTGCCCTGGGCGATGGCCCGGCCCATCAGCGTGCCGCTGACCTCGTGGAGCTGCGCGTGCAGCGCGTCGGCCTCGGGCAGGCCGCCCTGGAAGGCCTGGGCGGCGATCTCGGTCATGGCCAGGTCGCCCTCGTGCTCCTCGGCGGCCGCCCAGAGCAGCGCCTCGAAGGCGCTCCAGGGATCCTCGGCGCTGACGGCCTCCTGCGTGCGCGCCACCAGGTGGCGCAGGTGCTCGACGGCCAGGGCGCCGATCAGCGCCTCCTTGGTGGGGAAGTGGCGGTAGATCGTGCCCACGCCCACGCCGGCGTGGCGCGCGACCTCCTCCATCCCCGCATCGATCCCGTGCCGGGCGAACACGAGGCGGGCGGCCTCGAGCACCTTTGCGCGGTTACGTCGGGCGTCGGCGCGGAGGGGGCGGTCTTGGGATTCCGTGGTCATGAGGAGGAGGTTGCCGGGCTGACCGGCGGGCCTTCGCAAGCGGAAGCAAGATTCCGGCTGGTCGTCAAGCCTAGCCCTGAGGAGGTATGGGCCCCAGGTCACAGCTCCAGCGCGAAGGCCTCGTCGCCGAGCATGACCGCGACGGCCTCGCCCTGACGGGCGACGAGGCCCAGCGGCGTGTCAGGGTCGGTGGACTCGAACTCGGCCGCGACGGCCGTGCGCCCGCCCAGGATCTCGGCGAGGGCACGCAGGGCGCCGGCGAGGTGCTCGAGGCCACCGAGCACGCCGGTGACCTGGCCGGTCTCAGCGTTCACGTCCATGGCCGGAAGCTGGCGGACCTCGGGCAGGGCGGGGAGGGCGACCGCCACCTCCTGGGTGTGGGACATTCGTCGCACGCGCTGCCCCTCGGTGGCCAGCACCGGGGCGAGGCGGCCGGTCTCCACGACGGCGGGCGGCGTGTCCTCCCCGCGGTCCAACAGCGCGCTGACGCGCAGGGCGCCCGAACGGTGGACGAACTCGCGCAGGACGGCCGCCGGGAGGTCGAGGTCGCCCAGCGTGGCGACCTCCTCGGGCTCGGGCTCGGGCGGGGGGTCGGTCATCCGGCCATGGTGTCAAGTGTGCGGGGGATCGCTGTGCACGCGGGCGAAGAAACGGGTACCTGAACGGCATGATCAATCGCATTCGCAGTCTCGTCACCGGCGCCGCCCGAGGTGGCGCCCCCGCCCGCGGCCGCTCCCGTCCCGCCGGCCGCCGCGCCCCCGCCGCTCGTGGCCCTCGCGGCGGCCAGGGTGCCGGCGGACTGGCCTCCAAAGCCACCCGCCTGCTGCGCCGCCGGTAGCGGCGGTCGTCCGAGCGGCTCCCGTCGGCGCTCAGCCCGCGTCGACGCGGGCCTGCTCGATCCGCTCGGCGACGGTCGTGGCCCAGGGGGCGTTGGCCTGCTCGGTGCGCAGGACGGCGGCGGTAGCGGCGTGGTCGTAGTCCACGCGGCGATGGACGACCTCGCCGTCGGGGCCCAGCAGGGCGTAGGCAGCGCGGGGGTCGCCGTCGAAGGACATGCCCACGCTGCCGGGGTTGATGAGCTCGATGCCGTGCTGCGTGGTGCGGCGGAAGGGCAGGTGGGTGTGGCCGAAGACCAGGCGCCTCTCGGCCACGTCCTCCAGCAGCTCGTCCTCGTCGTCGCCGGCCTGCGGGAGGAACGAGCGCACGTCGCTCACCGGCGAGCCGTGCCACGCGCGGGTGCCGTCGTCGATCACCGCGCTCTCGGGCAGCTCGGCCAGCTCGCGCACGACGTCGTCGCCCAGCGCCGCGCGGGCGAACGCGATGGCGCCCTGAACCGGATCCACGTCGGGCGCATCGCCGGGCGCGGCGGTCCAGCGCTCGCCGTTGCCGCGGAGCCACGTTGCGCCCTGGAGCTCCCGCAGCCTGGTGACCGTCTCGACGGGCCGCGGGCCGAACAGGGCGACGTCGCCGCCGATCACGTACCCCGTGGCGCCCTGCTCACGGGTGTCGGCCAGCACCACCTCCAGGGCGGCGAGGTTGCCGTGCACGTCGTAGATCAGCGCGAGCACGCCCATAGGATCGCGCTTCATGGCCGAGTTCGCCCTGCGGGGCCCAAGCCTGACCCTGCGCCTGCCGCGCGACGACGACGCGACCGCGCTGTTCCACCACGCCGGTGACCCCGCTGTGACGGCGAGCTTCTCATGGGGGCCCTACGTGCACGCGGCCGAGGCGCTGGCCTGGCTGCGCACATTGCCAGCCGCGCGTGAGCGGGGCGAGCAACTCGAGCTGGCCATCGATAATCGCGAGGAGGGCCTCATCGGCGTCATCGCCCTGAGTGAGGTCTCATACCGGGACCGGCGCGCGATGGTCGGCACGTGGCTCGGCCGCCCCCACTGGGGGACGGGCGCCAACGCGGAGGCCAAGGCGCTGGTCTTCCACCTGGCCTTCGCACTGCTGGGGCTGGAGCGCCTGGGCGCCTACGCGGCGGTGGGCCACGGGCGCTCCCAGCGCGCGCTGGAGAAGGTCGGGTTCCGCCGCGAGGGGCTCCTGCGCCACTGGCACCGCCACGGCGAGACCGTCCACGACGTGGTGGTCTACGGCCTGCTGGCCAGTGAATGGCGCAGGGACGCGGTGCCCGTGGCGGTCGAGGGCACGCCGCCCGCGCCCTTCGTGGTCGCCTGAGCGGCCCGCGCGGCCCCGTGTCAGGCGCGGTCGACCTCCCAGCGCCACCCACGGACGGCAAGCGCGATGCCGGCCGCTGCCCACAGCGCGATGACCGCGAGATCAGACAGGTGGTCGCCCAGCGGCGCGCCCGTGACCATTGAGGCGGAGAGGCCGTCGACGAGGTGGGTGAGCGGCAGGGCCTGGGCGATGTCGGCCAGGAACGCCGGCGCCGACTCGGCGTCGTAGAAGACGCCGGAGACCACGACCACCGGCAGGAAGATGGCGTTGACGTAGGCGGGGGCCGAGTCGAAGTTGGGTATCGCGTGGGCCAGTGCGACGCCCAGCGCGGCGAAGCACACGACGCCGGCGACGGTGAACACGAGCAGCTCGAAGGGAAGCGGCGGCCAGCCGATGCCGAAGAACAGGCGTCCGGCGGTGACCACGAGGGCGATCTGCAGGGCGGTGTTGGTCACCGCGTGCAGCGCGAGGGCCCCGAGGTAGGCGCCGCTGGGCAGCGGCGTGCCGCGCAGGCGTTTGAGTACGCCCTGCTCGCGCAGGAAGGTCACGTTCATGGCCAGGGCGACGAACGTCGTGGACATCACGCTCATGCCGGCGATCCCGGGCACGATGACGTCGAGGTCGTCCTGCGAGCCGGCGAAGATCGCGCCGAACAGGGCGAGGAACAGCAGCGGCAGCAGGAAGTTGAAGAAGGCAGCGCTGGGGTTGCGCCAGAACATGCGCCGTTCGAGGCGGTACTGGCGCCAGGTGAGGGCGAGGGCGTCGTTCACCGCGCGCCGGTCCCCTCGCCCGCGCCGGCCGCCGGCACGTCGCCGGCCTCCTCGGCGGTCAGCTCGAGGTAGACGTCCTCCAGCGAGGGGCGGGTGACCGCGAGGTCCTCCAGCCGCTCGCCGCGGGCCAGCGCGGCGCTGGTGAGCTGGTGCAGCAGGCCGGTCGGGTCGTCGGTCTCGCGCTCCTGGAGCTCCCCGTCGTCGCCGCGCCAGGCCACGCGGTAGCGCGAGGCGGTGCCCACCCCGAGCTCCGCGGGCGCGCCGACCGCAAGCGCCCGGCCGTGCTTGACGATGGCCACCCGGTCGCACAGGGCCTGGGCCTCGTCGAGGTAGTGGGTGGTCAGCAGGACGGTCTTGCCCAGGCCCTGCAGGCGGCGCACCGTGTCCCAGGCAGCCCGTCGGGCGGCCGGATCGAAGCCGGTGGTGGGCTCGTCGAGGAAGATCAGCTCGGGGTCACCGACCAGCGCCAGAGCGAAGTCCAGCCGGCGCAGCTGGCCGCCCGACAGGCGCCGCGTGCGCTCGCCCGCCTTCTCCTCGAGGCCGGCCAGGGCGATGGTGTCCTCCACGTCGCGGGGCCGGGGGTACAGCGCGGCCCAGTGCTCGAGGGCCTCGCGCACCGTGAGGTGGCGGTACATGCCACAGCTCTGCAGCACGATGCCCACGCGGCGACGCAGGGCGGCGGGGCGCTGGCCGGGGTCCATGCCCAGCACGGACACGATGCCGGCGGTGCGCTCGCGGTAGCCCTCGAGGATCTCGACGGTCGTGGTCTTGCCCGCCCCGTTGGGGCCCAGCAGGCCGAAGACCTCGCCCCGGGCGACCTCGAAGTCCAGGCCCCGGACGGCCTCCACCGCGCCGTAGGCCTTGTGCAGGTCGCGCACGAGGATCGCCGGAGCGTCGTTCACGCGATGATTGTGGCCGATGCGCTGCGCCTGCATCGACATCGGAGCCAACACGACCCGCCTGCTGGTGGCCGAGCCGGCGGGCGGCGGTGGCCTGCGCGAGGTGGCCGCCCGCCGCGCGTTCAGCCACCTGGGTGCGGGGCGGGCGGGGCGCACGGCGGCCGAGCCGGAGAGGGAGGCGCTTACGGCAATTCTGGGGCTGGTCGTCGCGCAGCAGGCGGACGAGGCCCGCGCCCTCGGCGCGGCGCACCTGCGCGTGGTGGCCACCGCGGCGCTGCGTGACGCCCCCGACTGCGAGGCTGTCCTCGCCGCGCTGCGCGACGCTGCGCCTGGTGCGGCGGTGGACGTTCTGACCACCGAGGAAGAGGCGCGCCTGGCCTTCCTGGGCGCGACGGCGCTGCTGCGCGACCCGCCCCCGGGGGTCCTGGGGGTCATCGACGTGGGCGGCGGCTCGACCGAGCTGGCCGTCGGCGAGCGGGGCCGGCCGCCGGCGTGGAGCATCTCGCTCCCGCTGGGCTCGGCCACGCTCACCGATGCTCACCTGCGCGGCGACCCGCCTGGCGAGGAGGAGCTGGCCGCCGCCCGCGAGACGATCGCGGCTGCGATGGCCCGCGCGGGGGTGGTCACGAGCGCGGGAGTCGTCGGGCGCGGCGTGGCGCCGTTCCCGCGCCCCGTCGCCGCCGCCTACGCCGTCGGCGGCTCGGCCTCCTCGGTGCGCCGCCTCGCCGGGCCCGTCCTGGGCGCCGGCGCGCTCGCCGCGGCGCTCGTCGCGCTGACCGCCGGCCCCGCCGCCCAGGTGGCCGCCCGCCACGCCCTGCACCCCCGGCGCGTGGCGCTGCTGCCGGCCGGAATCCTGCTGCTCGAGGCGGCCTCGGAGGTGCTGGGCGCAGCGCCGCGCAGCTGTCGCGGCGGGCTGCGCGAGGGCGTCGTGCTCACCGAGCTCGCGCGCGTGGGAGGATGGGGGCATGGCCAGGGCACGTGACGTCGAGGGGCTTGACCCCCACACCCCGTTCGCACGGGCGGCGGCCCGCGCGGTCTCCGTGCGCGCCGAGGAGCTGTTCGAGCACTCGGCCGACGTCCTGGACACACAGGACATCGAGCGTGTCCACGACATGCGCGTGGCCACGCGCCGCCTGCGCGCGGTGCTGGAGATCTTTGCGCCCTGCTTCCCGGCGGATCAGCACCGCCCGGTGCTCAAGGACGTCAAGCGCCTGGCCGACGCCCTCGGCGCCCGCCGCGACCCCGACGTGCAGCTCGAGGCCCTGGACCGGCTAGCCGCGGTGGTGCGCAAGGTCGAGGGGCCCGGCCTCGAGGCGTTCGCCGCCCGCCTGCGCGCCGAGCAGGAGGCCGGCAACGAGACGCTGGCCGCAGCGCTCCAGGAGGCCCGCACCGGCGCGCTGGCCGAGCGCCTGCGCGCGCTGGTGGCTGCAGCGCAGCGCAGCGCGGACGAGGCCGAGGCGCAGGCCGACGAGGACGCCACGGCGCTGGACGGCGATCGCGCGGACACCGGCACCGGGAAGCCCGGCGACGGCGACATCCGTGTCGCCGACGAGGAGCCCGTCACCGCATGAAGGCCCGCAAGGTCAAGGGTCTGGACTCGGACACGCCGCTGGCCGACAACGCCCGGCGCATCGTCCAGACGCGGCTGGACGAGGTCTACCGCTTCGTGCCCAGGGCGCTCGACCCCGCCCGCGTCGACGAGCTGCACGACATGCGCATCGCCGCCAAGCGCCTGCGCTACGTCCTCGAGGTCACCGCCCACTGCTTCGGCCCCTATGCCGACACCGCGCGCAAGCGCACCAAGGAGCTCCAGGACGTCATCGGTGAGATCCACGACTGCGACGTGCTGGCGCCCCGCGTCGACGCGCTGCTGTCGGAGCTGCGCAGCGCCGATGCCCAGGCCATCCTTCAGCGCGCCGGCGGCGCCGACGACCTCGAGCCCCGGCTGGCCACCCGGGGACCCAACGCCACTCGCTACCGCGGGCTGCAGGCGCTGGCGGCCTGGCTGCAGGCCCGTCGCGCCCTCCTGCACGACCGCTTCCTGGAGCTCTGGAGCCGCTGGGGTCGCGATGCTGTGAAGGCGCGGTTGGAATACGCACTCGAGGAGCATCCTGCCGTGTCGTGAGCGCCACCGACCCCCTCACCGCCCAGGACCGCATCCGCGCCGTCGCGGCCGTAGAGCCCGAGCCCGAGCCGCCGTCCGACCTTCACGACCCCTCCCTGTACACCAACCGCGAGCTCTCGTGGCTGGACTTCAACGACCGCGTCCTCCAGCTCGTGGAGGACCGCGAGGCGCCGCTCATGGAGCGCGTGAAGTTCGCCGCGATCTGGACGAGCAACCTCGACGAGTTCTTCATGATCCGCGTCGCCGGCGTGCACGGCCAGGTCGCCGCCGGCCTGCAGGACCGCGGCGCCGACGGTCTCACCCCCTCGGAGGTCATCGACGCGGTGGCCGAGCGGGTCGCCGGCCAGTACGCGCGCCTGGCGCGCTGCCTGGAGCGCGACCTGCGTCCCGATCTGGCCGGGCACGACATCCACATCCTGCGCTTCGACGAGGTGCCCGCCGCGGAGTGCGAGGAGCTCACGCAGCGCTTCCGCCGCCTGGTCTTCCCTGTGCTGACTCCACTGGCCGTGGGCCTGGGGCGGCCGTTCCCCTACATCTCCAACCTCTCGTTGAGCCTTGCCGTGCTGGTGCGTGATCCGCAGTCCAAGGTCACCACCTTCGCGCGTGTCAAGGTGCCCAAGGAGCTGCTGGGCCGCCTGCACCCCGTCGAGGGCCTGGACAGGAGAGGACCGGGGGACCCGCCCGCGGCAGCCACGTCGACGGCCGCGGGCACCCCTAGGGCCTTCGTCCTGCTCGAGGACCTCATCGCCGCCCACCTGGGCGACCTGTTCCCGGGCATGGAGATCCTTCAACACGGCGCCTTCAGGGTGACCCGCGACGCCGACTTCGAGATCTCCGACGAGGCCGACGACCTCCTGCGCGCCGTGGAGGCCCAGCTGCGACGCCGGCGCTTCGGCGAGACGGTGCGCGTCGAGGTGGCCGCCGACATGGACCCGGTGCTGCGCGCGGAGCTGACCCGCGCGCTGAGCGTCGAGGAGCGCCAGGTCTACGCCGTCGACGGCCTGGTCGACGGCGGCGACCTGTGGCAGGTCGTCAAGCTCCCCGGCTTCAACGAACTGCGCGACCCGCCCTGGACGGCGGTCACCCAGCCGCGGCTGCAGGCCGGCTCGCACGGCCCTTGCGACCTCCTCGCCGAGATGCGCCGTGGCGACATCCTTGTCCACCACCCCTACGACTCGTTCGCCACGTCGGTGGAACGCTTCGTCGAGCAGGCCGTCGCCGACCCCGACGTGCTGGCCATCAAGATGACGGTGTACCGCACCTCCGACGACACGCCGCTCATCCCCGCGCTCATCCGCGCGACCGAGCGCGGCAAGCAGGCCGTGGCCCTCGTGGAGCTCAAGGCGCGCTTCGACGAGCAGGCCAACATCGGCTGGGCGCGTTCCCTGGAGCAGGCGGGGGTGCATGTGGTCTACGGCCATCCCGCCCTCAAGACCCACGCCAAGGCGATCCTGGTGGTGCGCAGGGAGGGCGACGGCGTGCGCCATTACGTCCACGTGGGCACGGGCAACTACCACCCGACCAACGCCCGCCTCTACACCGACCTGGGCCTGTTCACCTGTGACGGGGAGCTGGCCGCCGACGTGGCTGACATGTTCAACTTTCTCACGGGCTTCGCGCGCCCGGGGCGCCACCGCAAGGTGCTCATGGCCCCCGAGACGCTGCGCGACGGGATCATCGAGGAGATCGAGCGCACAGCGCAGGCCGTCCGCGAGGGCCGCGAGGGGCGCATCCGCATGAAGCTCAACGCTCTGGTGGACCGTCGCTGCATCCGCGCGCTCTACCGCGCCTCCCAGGCCGGCGTCGAGATCGCGCTCAACGTGCGCGGCATCTGCTGCCTGCGCGCAGGCGTGCCCGGGATCAGCGAGACCATCACCGTCACCTCGGTGCTCGGGCGCTTCCTCGAGCACACCCGCATCCTGTCCTTCGAGCGCGACGGGGAGCAGCCGCGCGTGCTGTGCGGCTCGGCCGACCTGATGCCCCGCAACCTCGACGCCCGCGTCGAGCTCATGTTCCCCGTCGAGGACGACGCGCTGCGCGACGACGTGCTTGACACCCTCGACCGCTCGCTGGCCGACGACGTCGGCGCCTGGCGCATGGAGCCCGACGGCGCCTGGGCCAAGGTGGCCACCGGCGACGAGCCCCGCAGCGTGCACCGCGAGCTCATGCGCAAGCACGCCGCACGTGCGCAGGCCGACAAGGAGCTGGCGCCTTCGACGTAGCCCGCGCATACGATGCGCGACGGCCAACCAGACGGAGGCAGAAGTGGCAGAGTCAGCACTGCGCGAGCTGGACGGCGATCCGTCCTCGCGCAAGCGGTTCCTGAGGGGGCTCGGCGGCGCCGGCGCCGCCGGCGCGTTCGGCCTGCTGCTCGCCGCCTGCGGGGAGGACGGGGAGGAGGCGCAGCCGGGGGGCGCCCGTTCCCGCGGCCCGCAGCGCACCGACACCGACGAGGAGGGCGGCAGCGACCTGGAGATCGTCAACTTCGCCCTCACGCTGGAGTACCTGGAGGCCGACTTCTACGACCAGGCGCTGGACAGCGGCCTGCTCATGGGCGAACTGCGCGAGCTGGCCGCCGCCTTCGGGGAGACCGAGCAGGCGCACGTCGAGGCGCTGGAGGCTGTGGCCTCCCAGCTCGGCGAGCCGGTCGACCCGCCGCGCACCGACTTCTCCGAGGCGCTGGTAGGACTGGACCCGCTGCTCATGGCGCTGGCACAGGTCGAGAACGTCGGAGCCGCCGCCTATCTGGGCGCGGCCCCGTCCATCCAGGACCGGGAGCTGCTGGCCGCCGCCCTGTCCATCCACTCCGTCGAGGCCCGCCACGCCGCCGCGCTCAACGAGCTCATCGGCATCTCGTTCGTCGGCGACGCCCCGCTCACCGGCTCGGTGCCCGACGGCGCCTTCGCCTCGCCGATGACCATGCAAGAGGTCCTGGACCGGATCCAGCCCTTCCTGGCCTCCTGAGGAGGAACGCCCCATGCGTATTGAGCCCATCACCCGCAGCGCCTTCATCCTGCGCTCCGGTCTCGCCGTCGCCGGCGCCTACGGGGCAGCGGCGGTCGGCCCGTTCGTGGGCCGCGCGCTCGCGCAGGGCAGCGACGTGGAGATCCTCCAGTTCGCCCTCACGCTCGAGTTCCTCGAGGCGGAGTTCTACATCCGCGCGCTGGACGAGCTGGATCTGCAGGGCGACGCGGCGGAGCTGACCGAGGAGTTGCGCGACAACGAGTCCCAGCACGTCGAGACGCTGAGCGCGCTCATCGAGAAGTTGGGCGGAACCCCCGTCGAGAAACCTCGGTTCGACTTCGCCGACGCGTACGCGACCGACGAGGACTACCTGCGCCAGGCCAACATCCTGGAGGACACGGGGGTCAGCGCCTACAACGGCGCGGGCCCGCTCGTCCAGGACCCCGACGTGCTCGCGGCCGCGGGGAGCATCGTGCAGGTCGAGGCGCGCCACGCGGCGCTCGTGCGTCTGCTGCGCGACAAGCCGCCCGCGCCCAACCCGTTCGACGTCTCGTCCACGGAGAAGGAGGTCCGCGAGGCGGTCGCGCCGTTCATCGTGAGCTGATCGTCCGTTGGCGAATTGACCCCGCCCAGCGGGGTCAAATCG
Source organism: Solirubrobacteraceae bacterium (assembly GCA_037721455.1). Lineage (GTDB taxonomy): Bacteria > Actinomycetota > Thermoleophilia > Solirubrobacterales > Solirubrobacteraceae > Siliceabacter. The sequence goes on from JBBJOB010000052.1 coordinate 10,845, forward strand.
CCAACCGTCAGCCGGCGAGGCTCCCGTAGTGCTCGTAGAGCTCGGCCACCGCGCGCTTGGCCTCCTCGTGGCGGGCCGTTGAGTCGGCGCTGCGCTGAGGCGACGACCACGCCTCCGGCCCGGCGATCTCGTCCTCCACCCGCGCGAGGGCGGCCTCGGCCTCCTCGATGCGCCGCTCGAGCTTCCCGGCCTCGCGCTGGCGGTTCTTCGAGGGCTTCGCGCCGCCCGCGGCGGCGGCGCCGTGGGCGGCCTCGCGGGTCGCCGCGCAGTTGGCCGCTCCCTGCTCCTTCACCGCTGCCGTTCGCTTCGCGCCCTTCCCGCTCGCCGGCTTCCCGGCCCCGCCGGCCGCCTTCCCGCCGTCCCCGGCCCCGTCACCCCGCGAAGCCGCCACCTCGACAGCGCGCCGCTCCTCGCGCTCGCGCACGTAGTCCTCCCACCCAC
>JBBJOB010000268.1:0-2976 GCA_037721455.1 Solirubrobacteraceae bacterium
TCGGCGAAGTCGAGCATCGCGTCCAGGCGCACGTGGCCGTTGCAGCGCACGCACGGGTTGGGCGTCAGGCCCGCTGCGTGGTCGGCGAGGTAGGGCTCCACGACGCCCCCGCGGAACTCTGCACGCAGGTCGAGAGTGAAGTGCGGGAGGCCGAGGCGGTGCGCGAGCGCGCGCGCCGTGCTCACCGCGCTCGCGGAGCAGCACGAGGACTCGGCGTCGTTGGTCGGGTCGCGCCAGAGCTCGAGGGTGACGGCGGCGACGCACGCGCTGTCCTGCGCGCACAGCAGCGCGGCCACGGCGCTGTCGACTCCCCCGCTCATGGCGACGAGCGTGCGGTCCGCCACCAGCTCGCGTGGCGGCGCGGCGCGGACCGCGCTGCCCAGCGCGCGGTGCAGTGCGTCGGAGACGAGATCGGCGGCGTGAAGCTTGCCCGGTGAGAGCCCGCCCAGCTCGGCGGCGATGGCCTGCGCACCGACGCGGGCGGCGTCGAGCACTTCCTCGCCCTCCACGAGCGTGACCGCCGCGCTGGCCGCCGCGGTCAGCGCGCCGCAGCCGGCGGCCTCGAAGCGCGCGGTGGCGACGCGGCCGTCCTCCAAAGCGATCCCGACGGTGACCAGGTCGCCGCAGGCGGCGCCGCCCGCAGCGCCCACGTGGGCGGCGGACACGCCCTCGATCCCTCGCCCCGCGGGGCGCTCCAGGTGCTCGGCGAAGCGCTCATCGGCCACGCGGCCAGTCTAGGCCCGCCGCTTCCCGGGCAGCCGTCCTGCTTGGCGTTGCTCTACGACAGTCAGGCAGGACGGCTTGGGGTTCGGGCCCCGGCGCGGGCGCCTACGCTGAGCGCGACCGTGTCTCCGCCCGCCCTCGCCACCCGCGCGCTGACCAAGCGCTACGGCACCCAGGTGGCGCTAGCGGGGATCGACCTCGAGGTCGGCGAGGGCGAGCTGGTCGGCCTTCTGGGACCCAACGGCGCGGGCAAGTCGACGCTGGTCAAGATCGCCGCCGGCCTCGTGCACGCGACCTCGGGCAGCGCCGAGGTGGCCGGCGCCCCCGCCGGGTCGGCGCAGGCCCGCGCCGCGCTGGGCTACCTGGCCGAGCTTTTCCGCTTCCCCGGCTGGTGCAGCGCGGAGGAGCTGCTGCGCCTGCACCAGCGCCTGGCCGGCTCGCGCGGCGGCGCGGCCGAGCGTGCCGACCTCCTGCAGCTCGTGGACCTCAGCGAGGCCGCCCGCAAGCCGGTGGAGCAGATGTCCAAGGGCATGCAGCAGCGCCTGGGCATCGCGCAGGCGCTCGTCGGCGAGCCGCGCGTGGTGCTCCTCGACGAGCCCACCAGCGCGCTGGATCCCGCCGGGCGCCGGGCGGTCCGCGGCCTCCTCGCCGAGCTGCGCCGCCGCGGCGTCGCGGTGCTGCTCAACTCCCACCTGCTGGGCGAGGTGGAGCTGGTGTGCGACCGGGTGGCCATCGTCGCCCGCGGTCGCCTCGTGGCGCAGGGCAGCCCGGGCGAGCTCAGCGAGGCCGGCGGGGTGGAGATCGAGACGGCGCAGGGCACGCAGACCTTCACCGACGCCGCTCGCGACGACGTTCCCCAGCTCGTCGCCCGCTTGGTCGCCGAGGGCGAGGAGATCTACGGCGTGCGCGTCGTGCGCGGCACGCTCGAGGACGCCTACCTGCGCGCCGTGGAGGCCCACCCGTGAGCGGACTGGCCACGATCGCCGGCTACGCCCTGCGCGAGAGCATCCGCCGCCGCGTGCTGACCGTCGTCTGCGTCCTGACGGCCGTCTTCCTGGGCCTCTACGGGTGGGCCACCAGCGCCGTCTTCGACGATGTGCGCGACAGCGCCGGCGGGCTGCCCTTGGACGAGCAGGTGCTCACCGGCGCGACGCTGCTGGGCCTGGCCATGTTCGTGACGCTGTTCCTGGGCGTCGTGCTGGCCGTCTTCCTCACGCTGGGCGCCGTGCGCGGCGACGCCGAGCGCGGGCTGCTGCAGCCCCTCGTGGTGCGCCCCGTCGGGCGGCGCACGCTGCTGGCCGGGCGCTTCCTGGCCTCGGCGGGTGTGTGCGCGGCCTACGTTCTCGTCGTCTACACCATCGCCCTGTTGCTCACCGGGCTCATCGGCGGCTTCTGGCCCGGCGCGATCGTGACGCCGGCGCTGGGCCTGGCCGGCGCGGTGGCGATCGTCGTCGCCCTGGCCCTGCTGGGCACCACGCTCCTGTCCGCGATGGCCAACGGCATCGCGATCTTCATGCTCTTCGGCGCCGGGCTGACCGGCGGCCTGCTGGGCCAGATCGGCGGGGCGCTGGACTCCGACACGCTGGACACCATCAGCAAGGTTGCCATCTGGGCCCTGCCCTTCGAGGGCCTCTACCAGGACGCCCTGCACGCGCTGACGGCTGACATCGACGGCGTCACGGGCATCGCTGTCCAGCTCGGCCCCTTCGGGGGCGCGGCCGACGCGAGCGCTGCGCTGCTGCTGTGGGCCGTGGTCTACGCCGGCCTGGCGATTCTCGCTGCGGTACGGGTCTTCGCACGCGCCGACCTCTGATCAGCCCTGCTTGGAGCACGGCGGTGAAGCCCAGGCCGCGGGCGGCCGATACGAAGGCCATGCGGACCCTCTCCCCCACGCCCGCCCGTCTTCTCAGCGCCGCGCTCTCCCGCTGCGACCTCGACGCACCGCCCGCGCCGGCGACACGCTCGGCGGCGACAGGTACGAGGGAGACAAGCCTCCACCACGTCCTCAGCGGCGAAGCCCTGCGGGCCGTCTTCCAGCCGCTGGTGGAGCTCACGTCGGGCGAGGTCGTCGGCTACGAGGCGCTCAAGGACGAGTGGTCGGTCGTCGTCCTCGCGCCGCACTTCGCCGGCGCCCTCGTGGCGGTCGACCTCGGCGACACGGGCCCCGACGACGAGCGCCGCTTCGACTTCGCCCTCACCTACGACCGCGACCTGGTCATGGACGCCGCGAGCTCGCTCATGCGGCGCGTGCAG
>JBBJOB010000269.1:0-2968 GCA_037721455.1 Solirubrobacteraceae bacterium
CGCAACTGAGACCGGGGCTTTCAGCCGAGGTCGGGCCCGGCGTAGCGCTCGTGGGCGGCCTGGCGGCTGACGCCCAGCGCCCCGCCGATGACCTCCCACGAGGTGCCCTGGGCGCGCGCCTGGCGCACCAGCCCGCGCTCCAGTGCGCCGATGTCGCGGCCGATCCACCGCGCCACGTCGAGCGCTGCGGTGGTGTCGGCCTGGGCGAGCAGATCACGCAGGGAGCCCAGCTCGCGCTCGATGCGCTCGACCACGCCGCTCCAGTGATCCTCGGGAGGCATGTAGGCCATGCCGTCAAGGTTACCTGACGGCCTCCCAGTCTGTCAAGCGCCCCTGACGGCTGCACCGTTGAGGACGGATGGCGGTGCACCTGCCACGGGCGGGGCAGCCACGGGCGGGCAGGACTACACCGGTGCGTGGCGAAGGGTGCGGCCGACCGTGGCCGAGCTGTTGACCATCCGCCAGGCCGCCCGTGTCTGCCAGCTCGGCCCCCAGGCTCTGCGCCGCCGCGTCGATCGGGGCACCATCCAGGCGGTCAAGGGCCACGACGGCCTGCGACGCATCCCACGCGCCGAGCTGGAGCGCGCCGGCCTGTGGCCCGGCCAGCCGCACGGCGGCCAGGAGCTCGAGCTGCGCGCCGAGCTTCAGCGCGCACACCGCGAGCTCGCTGGTCTCGGTGCCCGCGCCGCGGCCGAGCAGCAAGCCCGCGAGCGCGCCGAGCTGGCCCACCACCAGGCGCGCGCCGCCCAGCGGTACGCCGAGGCCCAGCACGCACAGCTGCGCGCCGAGCTGGACGAGCTGGCCGCCGCCGGCCCGATCCGCGCGTGGCGCCGGCGCCGCCAGCTACGCCAGGCCGCCACGTCCGCGTGAAGGTTCGCGAGATCATCAAGCGCATCGAGGTCGACGGCTGGGCGCAGGTACGCCAGCGCGGCAGCCACCGCCAGTTCAAGCACCCCACCAAGCCCGGTACGGTCACCGTGCCCGGCAAGCCCTCTCGCGACTTGCCGCCCGGCCTGGAGAAGAGCATCCTCCAGCAGGCGAGCCTCTCGTGACCGACCCCGAGCGCTACACCGTCCTCCTCGAACGCGCCGCCGACGGCGGCTGGGGCGCCTGGTCGCCCGACCTGCCCGGCTGTGTCGCCCTAGGCGACACCGCGGAGGGATGCATCGTCGAGATGCGCGAGGCGATCGCGTTCCACCTCGAGGGAATCGCCGAGGACGGCGAGGCGATCCCCCAGCCCACCGGGCCGGGCGTCTACGTCGAGCGCACGGCAGCCGCCACGGCGGCCGCCTGACCCGCCCGCACTGGTCAGGACCTAGCCGCTCCCCCGAAGAAGTCCCATCCACCCACCCGGCTTCCGCGCGGTGCAGCCAGAGGCCTCCTGACGCCCCGAGGGGGCGCGGCTGCTCGTCGAGCGGTCCACACCATCTAGGCCCCAGGACGCCCGATCTCGCCCCCCACCCTCGTTTCTGGCGTTGCAGCCGCTCCCTCCGAGGCCCGTAATCGGCTTCTAAGGCCCCCGAGGTACGAGCCTGACCATTTCCCCTCGGTGATCTGGCCCCGGCCTGCCAATAGCGCTGGGGGGCTGCCTACGCCGCGCGTGAGCTGCTGGATGACCTCGCGCACGGCCTGGCGCGCAGCTCGCGCCAGGTCTCCCAGTGCCGCCACCGTAGGGTTCATTCGCGCGGTGTCCTTCACCTCTCGCATCCTGGTTTCCACGCACCGCGCCGCCCAAGAGTCCTCGTAGAGCTTGACGAGGTGCGCTTCTTGGGTCGCGCTGAGCTTGGGCTGCGGAGGCGACCGACGCGTACGACGTGCAGCTCGGCGAGGATGTGGTCGGCGAGGAAGTCGACGAAGGCTGCAGGTCAACACCCGCGAATATGCTTGCCGGGCATGGCTGAGACAACCTCGCGGCACTCAGAAGCCCAAGACCCCGGCCCGCAGGGCTGGTGCGTCTGCGGCGAGAAGGTCACCATCGCCGACGCGCGAGAGATAACACTGCCCAACGGTCGTCCCGGCTGGGAGGGGTACTGCCCTGAGTGCCGCGCCCCTCTGTTCGCGATTCGCCGCAGACCGGCAGGCAGCTGAGCCACCGGAGCGGAGACCGCATCTGGTCTTCGGCGCCAGCGCTACGCTCGCGAGGTGGCGGACCTGCGCTTTAAGCAACGGGCCGTTCCGGGCGACGAGGGCGGCGACTGCACCGTGGACTTCGCAGCGCGATTGACCCAGCTGACGTCTGGATCATGGCCTGCCCGAATAGCTGTCCCCGTGCCGCAGCACGGCCGCAGCGAGACCTTACGCCGCGGGTGAGCGCTGGATGGCCTCGCGCACGGCCTGGTGCTCGGCGCGCAGCTCGCGCCAGGCCTCCCATGTCGGGCGCTCGGCGGCCACGCGCCAGTTGCCCCGCCCGACCTGCACGACGTCCAGCGCGCCGGCCGCGTAGCGCGCATCGACGCGACGGATCGTCAGACACGCTCGCTTGAGCGCCGCCCGCGCCGCGCGGGGACGGTCGTAGTCCATCGCGAGGGCGGCTTCGAGCTGGTCGCCGCAGCGAATCCAGGTCGCTTCGACGTCGCCGGTGCCCTGGCGCTTCCAGCGCTCGGCGGCCAGATAGAGCCACAGGCGCTTGGCGAGCTGGTGATTGCGCCCGAAGCTGCGCAGCGTGCGCCAGGGCATGCGCACCACGCGCTCCTGCGCGATGGCCTGGCGCAGCCACTCGGCGAAGCGGATCGACGGGCGCTGAAGCCCGTCCGGATCACGATGGGCTCGCTCAAGCTCCAGGAGGTTGGAGCGGCTGAGCTGGCGATCATCGAACCGGCCGGTTTCGATGCTGTAGCCGTCGATGGTTACGTGCACCCACGCCAGGCGGTCGAGCGCGTCGCGTAGGTGGCGGTAGTCAGCGTTGGAGGGAGCGCGGCCGTAGAGCGCCGAGCCGACCTCATAGAGGGTGGGCCGCATCCAGCCCGAG
>JBBJOB010000270.1:0-2919 GCA_037721455.1 Solirubrobacteraceae bacterium
CTCGTCGCAGCGGGTGATGCCGCCGAAGATGTTGAACAGCACGGCCTTGACCTTGGGGTCGGAGAGGATGACCTCCACCGCGGCGACGATCGCCTCGGCCTTGGAGCCGCCGCCGGCGTCGAGGAAGTTCGCGGGCGATCCGCCGGCCAGGGCGACCACGTCGAGGGTGCTCATCACGAGGCCCGCGCCGTTGCCCAGGATGCCGATGTCGCCGTCGAGCTTGACGTAGGTCAGCCCGCGCTCGTGGGCCATGCGCTCCTGCTCGTCCTCGGAGGACACGTCGCGCAGGTCGGCGTTCTCGGGGTGGCGGAAGAGGGCGTTGTCGTCGAGGGTCACCTTGGCGTCCAGCGCCGCGACCTCGCGGTCCTGCGTGACGATGAGGGGATTGACCTCCACGAGCATCGCCTCCTCGCCCACGAACGCGTCGTAGAGCCTGGCCAGGAGCGCTCCCAGCGGACGCACCACGTCGGCGGCCACGCCGGCCTCGAAGGCCAGACGGCGCCCGTGGAAGTCCTGGAAGCCCAGCAGCGGGTCGACGTGCAGGCGCGCGATCGCGCCGGGGTCGCGACGGGCGACCTCCTCGATGTCCATGCCGCCCTGGGTGGAGAGCATGAACAGCGGCGCCTTGGCCGAGCGGTCGAAGACGATCGAGGCGTAGTACTCCTCGGCGATGTCGCTGGCCGCCTCGATCCACACCTCGTGGACGGTGAAGCCGTGGATGTCCATGCCGAGGATCGCCTCGGCGTGCTCGCGGGCCTCGTCGCGCGACTGCGCGACCTTGATCCCGCCGGCCTTGCCCCGCCCGCCGACCTTGACCTGCGCCTTGACCACGCACGGATAGCCCACCTCGTCGGCGGCCGCCAGCGCCTCGTCGACGGTGCGCGCCGGGCGCCCCTCGGGCACAGGGACACCATGGCGGGCGAAGAGCTGCTTTCCCTGGTACTCGAGGAGGTCCATGGCCGGGGGCGGCACCCTAGCCGAAGGTCCGCGGGATAAGATGCGCGGCCGCATGGCCCTCCCCAAGGAAGTCACCTTCGTCACCTTCGATGTCTACGGCACCCTGATCGACTGGGAGGGCGCCATCTATGACGCCTTCCAGCGGGAGGCCGGGCGCGAGGGCTTCTCCTTCGACGACCGCGACGACCTGATGCGCCGCTTCCGCGAGATCTCCCGCGAGATCGAGGGCGGCTCCTACGAGCTCTACGCCGAGGTCCTGCGCCGCACCGCGGTGCGCATCGCCAAGGACGTGGGGTGGGACCTCGAGCCCTCGCGCGCGGGCTTCCTGCCCGACTCGGTGCCGCGCTGGGGACCGTTCAAGGAGACCCCGGCGCAGCTGCGGAAGTTCACCTCCAAGCTGGAGACGGGCCTGATCGCCAACATCGACGACAAGCTGCTGGGCCAGACGCGGCGGTACATCCCGTTCGACTTCGACCTGGTCGTCACCGCGCAGCAGGTGCGCTCCTACAAGCCCGACCCGGCGCACTTCAAGGAGTGCGCGCGCCGCGTGGGCGGCAAGAAGGGCTGGGTGCACGTGGCCTCGAGCTACTACCACGACGTCGAGCCGTGCCTGAAGGACAAGATCCCGGTCATCTGGGTCAACCGCCACAAGGAGGAGCTCGAGCCGGGGCAGAAGAAGCCCACGGCCGAGGTCAAGACCCTCCTCGAGGCGGCCAGGCTGCTCGGCGTCTGAGGATCGGCCACCCGCCCGTGCGCGTCAGCGCGCTGCACCCCGACGTGCTGGTGGCCACCAGTGCCGTGTGGCAGACGACGTGCACGCTGGTGCGCGGCGGGGAGGGTACCCAACGCCCTTCGGGCGCGGGCACAGGGGCGACCACCGAGGGCTTCGTGGTCGACTCGCCGGTGCTGCCCGCCGAGCTGGAGTCGCTGGCCGCGCTGGCCGCGCAGGCGGGCTTCCCGGTCAGCGGCCTGCTGGCCACCCACGCCGACTGGGACCACCTGCTGGGTCGCCTGGCCTTCCCCGACGCGGCGCTGGGCTGCGCGGAGACCACCGCGGCGCGGCTGACCGCGCGCCCGGGGGAGGCCCAGCGTGCGCTGCGCGCCTTCGACGAGGGCTGGTACGTCGAGCGCGAGCGGCCGCTCGCGCTGGGCTCCGTGCAGGCGCTGCCGGTGCCCGGGCGCCTGGACGTCGGCGACCGCGAGCTGGAGCTGCACCCGGCCGACGGGCACGTCGAGGACGGCATGGCGGTGTGGATCGCGTGGGCGGGGGTGCTCGTCTGCGGTGATCTCCTGTCCCCGGTCGAGCTGCCCGCGCTGGAGGCCGGCGGCTCGCGCTCGGCCTACCTGGCCACGCTGCGCCGCCTGGCGCCGCTGGTCGAGCAGGCGTCGCACGTGGTACCGGGACACGGGGCGGTGCTCGACGGCGTGCGCGCGGGGGCGATCCTGCGCGAGGACGCCGCCTACCTCGAGGCGCTGCCCGACGCCGAGCTGCCGGTTGCGCGGCGGTCGGCCGTCCAGCGCGCGGTGCACGAGCGCAACGTGGCGGCAGTGGGTGGCGCGTGAGCGGTCGTCACCGCATCGAGTGTCGAGTTGTTAGTCCCTGTGACTATCAAGTCGACACTCGACGTTCGCCGGGAGGCTGCAGCGCGTGATCCAGCACGTCGCGCTCGAGGTGCGCGCGGCCGACGCGGAGGCCGAGGTCGCCTTCTGGACGCTGTTGGGCTTCGCCGAGGTCGCGCCGCCCGTCGAGCTGGCCGCGCGGTCGCGCTGGGTGGCGCGCGAGGGGACCCAGGTGCACCTGCTGTGGGTCGACGACCCCGTGGTGCCGCCCGGCGGCCACGTGGCGGTGGTCTGCCCCGACCACGACGCCACGCTCGACCGCCTGCGCGCCGCTGGCCTCGCGCCGCAGCCGCGTGCCGAGTACTGGGGCGCACCACGATCCTTCGTGCGCTCGCCGGCCGG